>QLUI01000209.1 GCA_018725345.1 Bacillota bacterium
TCAGCACTTTTTAAAGGGATTCTGCCTTTCCCTGTCGAATTAATAACAGAATCAAGCAATGAAACTGAGCGCCGCACGCAGATGTTGACGCCTAAACAGGCTCATGAACTGGCGGCGGAACGAGCCCGTTTTTTGGCAGAGATCCAATTGCCAGCAGGTGTTGTTGTGGAGAGTGTCGCAGTAACTGACCAGGATTTGGGCCGTGTTGGATTTGTCGGTGTCCGCCATGTCCTGGAGACCAGGGAGAATATTGCGGAAGATGAAGACCTGGGAGGCGATTAAGGGTTCGATGGAGCAGTTCCGTAAGACCATCTTAGTGGAAAACAATGAGGAAACCCGTTTGCTTTTAGGCAAGTTTGATCAGCATATCACCCTTTTGGATCGCTATTTCAGTGTGAGAGTGATCCCACAGGGCGAGTTGCTTGTGGTGGAAGGCGAAAGGCAGGATGTGGAGAGTGTCACCCTGTTATTTGAGGAACTTCTTTTGCTATTAAGGCAGGGGCAGGTTCCCAGTCTGCCAGATGTGGAATATGCCATTGAATTGATTCGTACGGGGCAAGCGGACAAGTTACGCACACTGATTGGCGATATGGTGTTTATTACTCCCCGGGGCAAGAAAATCAAACCTAAAACACTTGGGCAGAAGGGCTATGTTGAGGCAATTCGCAAGCATGAGATCGTCTTTGGTATCGGGCCTGCAGGTACCGGCAAAACATATTTGGCTATGACTTTGGCGGTGAAAGCATTAAAAGAGCGTACTGTGCAACGGCTGATTCTGACGCGTCCGGCGGTTGAAGCGGGCGAGAATCTAGGCTTTTTGCCCGGTGATCTTCAGGAAAAAGTGGACCCTTATCTGCGGCCGCTCTATGATGCTTTGCATGATCTTTTGGGGATTGATGTTTACAAAGCATATCTGGAAAAAGGTATTATTGAAATCGCGCCTCTGGCCTATATGCGTGGGCGGACACTTGAAGAGGCTATTATCATTTTGGACGAGGCGCAGAATACTACGGCTGAACAGATGAAGATGTTTTTGACGCGGCTTGGTTTTGGTTCAAGAGCTATTATCACAGGCGATGTTACCCAGATAGACTTGCCGCGGGGTCGTTTTTCCGGACTGGCACAAATAGAGGAAATCTTGTCCGGAGTGCCGGGGATTTCATTTATCCACCTGTCTGACCAAGATGTCGTTCGGCATCCGCTGGTACAGAAAATTATTCGTGCCTATGCTGACTATGAGCAGGGTCGAATCAGGAGTGAATAAGCTTGGGCTTTAAGGTGTTTTTCCAGTGGATGATGACAAAAAAAAAGCTGATAGCGGGAAACCCTCGCTGGCAACGTGCGTTACTGGCGGTAACCCTCTATCTATTGTTGCTGCTTGTTCTCCATTTGTCAATAGTGGCTACCAGAGTTGATCTGGAAGTAGGCAGGCCTAGCCCACGCAAAATTGTTGCGGAATGGGATGCGGTTGACACCTATACTACGGAGCTACTACGAGAAGAAGCGGCAAAGGCGGTGCCCGAATCCTTTGATTATGACCCCACAGTTCTTAGTCGTGCGCAGGAACGGGTAGCCGTATTTTTTGAGGCTGTGCGGACAGTCAGAAATGAACAGGAAATAGACGGGGCAGCGCGGCAAGCAAAGCTGGTGGAACTAACGAAAATAGGCTTAAATCAACTACAGGCCGAAGCGTTAATTGAGTCTCGGCCTGTAGATTTTGAAGAAATGCAGGGACAGTTACTGGAAGTTTTGAACGTGCTGCTGCAGCAAGGCATTAAACCGGAGGGGCTGGAGACGGCCAGACGGCAGGCTGTGCAGGAGATTAGTTTTTTCTTGTTTTCCCATGACCAGAAACGAGCGCTCGGCCATTTGTCCCATGCTGTCATTGAGCCGAACATGTTCTACAACGCAAAAGCCACAAGCCAGGCACGGGAAGCGGCCAGGCAGTCTGTTAAACAAGTGCTCATTTTGAGGGGCACTGAAATTGTCAGTGAGCGGGAAATTGTTACTGAGAGGCACTTGGCTCAGCTTGAAGCGCTAGGGCTTTTGCGTGAGACCATAGGATATTCTGCCTTTCTAGGGCTTGCACTTCTTTTGCTTGTAATGTTTATTATCGTAGGAGTTTATTTGTTTATTTTCCAGCCAAATCTTTATAACGATCTATCGCGCCTGATGTTGCTGGGATTAATTGTGCTGATTACGCTCACATTTGCCATTGCAGCCAATTATTTTTCCGGTTATCTGGTGCCGGTAGCAATGGGTGTCATTCTAATTGCAGTCTTACTTAATTCCAGCCTTGCTGTACTGATGAGCGTAGTATTTGCCGTATTTACCGCACTGATTACAGGCAATGATTTACGCTTTATGTTGGTGGCTCTTTTTGGCGGACTAATAGCTGCTTATAGCACTTCGCAAGTTAGCCGGCGATCTAGCCTGTCAAGGACTGGCTTCTATGTATCAGCGCTAAACGTGCTTACTGTGGTGGGCCTGTTTTTGTATATGGAGTCGTTTCGGATGGAATATTATTCGCTCAGGGAATTCAGCGTGGGAATCTTGGTTGCCATTGCCAATGGCTTGTTTTCTGCTGTCATGGCCATCGGCCTGCTGCCTTATTTGGAAAGTGCTTTTGGTCTGACTACAGCAGTTTCTCTTTTGGAATTAGCAAATCCAAATCATCCGCTCTTAAAGAAGTTGCTTATGACGGCGCCAGGCACCTACCACCACAGTTTAGTGGTGGCAAACTTAGCGGAAGCGGCAGCTGAGGAAGTAGCAGCCGATCCGTTACTAGCTCGCGTAGGCGCTTTCTACCACGATATCGGTAAACTAAAAAGGCCTTACTTTTTTATTGAAAACCAGTTAGGGGAAAATCCTCACGAAAAAATTTCGCCTAATCTTAGCACTTTGATTATTACGTCTCATATTAAAGATGGCTTGGAAATGGCGCGCCAGTACAGATTGCCGCGGGTAATTCAGGATATTATTGTCCAGCACCACGGCAACAGTCTTGTCTCTTACTTTTATCACCAGGCGGAAAAATGTCTGGATAACAAGAATCAGTTATGCCAAGATAATTTCCGCTATGAAGCTCCGCTTCCACAAAGCAAGGAGGCGGCCATTGTTTTGTTGGCTGATTCGGTGGAAGCGGCGGCGCGGTCTATGCCTAAGCCTATTTCCGGTAAAATTGAAGGGGTCGTTCGCAAGATAGTTAAGGAAAAATTAAACGATGGACAATTAAGTAATTGCGATATAACTTTAAGAGAGTTGGATAAGGTGTCGGCCATCTTTGTGAGAATCCTCTCAGGTATTTATCACACCAGAATCGAATATCCGGAGAAGGATCTAAAGGTGGAGATTGAAAGGGGCAGGAAAAATGGCGGTTAGTTTTAATATTGAAGAGGGACAAGCTCTGCCTCCCGAATTACAGGCTGATTTGGAGCGCCTTGCAGAGGCTGCTCTTTTGTGGCATAGTTTACCCTCAGAAGCGGAAGTCAGCCTCATGATTTGTGCTGACAAGACTATTCATCATTTAAACAGACAGTGGCGTTCCGTAGATTCCCCCACCGATGTGCTTTCTTTCCCTTTACTGGACGATGGGGGAGTTAGTGTAGAAGGTGAGTTATTGTTGGGAGATGTAGTTATTTCCGTGGAGAGGGCGGCCAGCCAGGCTGTCAATTTCGGTCATAGTTTAAAGCGCGAACTCTTATATTTATTTATCCATGGCATTTTACATTTACTCGGCTACGACCATAATAACGATGCCGAACGGATAGAAATGCGTGAGATGGAAGAATTGTTGCTGGCTGTTGTGGGGGTTGAACGTCGTGGGCTTTAAAGCAAAAGATATCCGTGCAAGTTTTCGCCACGCACTCTGTGGTTTGGCAGATGCGTGGCACAGCGAACGGAATATGCGCATCCACTCTTTCGCGGC
>QLUI01000021.1 GCA_018725345.1 Bacillota bacterium
GTTTTTCTTGCTGCTGATTATACCGCTTCTTTTTATAGCGGCCTCTAATTTAGAAGAGACGATGGAAGAGCCGGTTAAACTGACAGATGCGCCGCATTCACTAAGGCAGGAAAGAGTGATGGAAGAGCCGGTTAAACTGACAGATGCGCCGCATTCACTAAGGCAGGAAAGAGTGGTTTTGGCAGAAGAGAAGCCTATCGCTGAGCCGGTAAGCGGCTTGCCGGCTCAGCCATCAAGTCCCGCTCCAACCGCCGATATAAGTTTCCAAACAAACACGGTGGACGGGCTGGTTTATTTTTTATCCTATATGTCTTCCCCCATTGCTGGCCGTAAAGTGACTACCGCACCCGGCCAGCTTCCGAATGCCCCTCGCCGTTATAGAAACGGAATCCATGAGGGCGTAGATTATTACGGCATCAGCGGAGGCATAGTTGTGCTGGCCGCCGCTTCCGGCACAGTTATCCGTGCAGACCATAACTTCCAAGAAATGACGCTGACTGAATATGAAGAGGCGATTCGCCTTTCAGCTGCTGCTCCGACGACTCCGCCGGAACTGTTAGATAAATTCCGTGGTATGCAAGTCTGGATCCGCCACGATGACGGCGTGGTGACTCGCTACTGCCACTTGGCCTCCATAAATCCTGAAATAACTACCGGTACCCGGGTAGCAGGTGGACAGGCTCTGGCTCAAGTTGGCAATTCCGGTATGCGCGCCAATATTGTTGGGGAAATTAAAACTGCAAGTGACGAACCCCATCTTCACTTTGAAATTTGGTACGGTAACACTTTTCTTGGGCAAGGCCGTCCGGCATCCGAAGTGTTTGAACTTTATTCCCGCATTCTAGATTAAATTGACTGCTCAAATGTATGCATGGTAAACTCAGCATGGCAACCTTTTTTTTGCTGACGGTTTTCCGGCATCTTTTAGTTGCGCAGGTAGTATGGTATAATTAAGCGGAGTAAATCCTAGCTAAGTTTGCTACATAAAAGAGGTGAGTTGTCCTGAAAATATTAAGGCCGGATAAAATTGTTGATTCAATCTATGATATAAAACTTGACTTCCTTAAAGAGCAAGGCATTAAAGCTATTATCGCTGATTTGGACAATACCCTGGTGCCGTGGCGTTCCTCAGAAGTTAAAAACGAGCAAGTACAATGGGTAGGCAGAGCGAGGAGCTTCGGCCTGAAAGTGGCCATTGTTTCCAATAACACTTACTCCCGGGTGGATGACGTTTCCTCCAAATTAGGGGTTATTGCCCTTTCAGCTGCTTTTAAGCCTCGCCGCAGCCCGTTTCGCTTGATAGCTTCCCATTTCAGCCTTCTTCCCGCCGAAATAGCCGTTGTGGGCGACCAACTCTTTACTGACATCTTGGGCGGCAACCGTTGCGGCATGTATACGATTTTGGTTAAACCCATGAGCAAGCAGGAAATTATTAGTACAAAAGTTATGCGCGTGGCGGAGAAAATCTTTCTCCGTAATCTAATATAAACTTGAAACTTGAATAAGTATGTTATGAGCAGATTAATTGCTTTTTTTTGCAGAAATAGTTTTTGGAGGGAAGGCTCTTGGAGAAACTTTCTCAGAGAATTGCAGAGATTGTTTGCAGTCATGCTGAGCATGGTGTGACACTTGGGGAGTTGCTTGAGAAAATAGACAGGCAGGGCATTGGTTTCCTGCTGGCTTTGCTATCCTTGCCACTTTTGGTGCCTTTGCCGCCTGGCGTAGGCAGTCCTATGGGCATTCTTTTGTTTGTTTGGTCTTTACAGCGCTTACTGGGCATACGTGTGCCGTGGTGCCCAGCATTTTTGCGTCGCCGTCACCTTTCTCCTCAGCTCATGAGGAGTTTGGCTGCAAAGGGAGTCCCTCTCATCCAAAAGCTGGAACGCTTTGGCGGTGGGAGGAACGTGCAGGTCGGCGAGCCGGCGGTGAGAATTGCCTGCCTTGTCGTGATGCTGATGTCATCGCTCATCGTTTTGCCCACCCCCTTCTTGAACCCGCTTTTTGCGGCTGTAATTTTGCTGATTGGTATCAGCCTAACTGTTTTTAACACTAAACTTTATGCTGTGGGAGTTTTTGGCGGAGTCGCTGTGGTCATATTCTTGCTGTCAGCTTTGCTGACTGCCATTATGAACGGTAGCTTGCTTTTTGTCAGTAAAATGTAAAGAGAGCTAAATAGAAAGGAGTGCTTTTCCTGCAAATCGACGGTCAGACTAAAATAGTAGGTCTGATAGGTGATCCCATCAACCATTCCCTCTCCCCCGCGATGCATAATGCTGCTTATCAAGTTCTAGCGCTTAATTATCTCTATTTGCCTTTTCGCGTCCCTGCCGCCAATCTAGCCGCCGTAATCTCTGCCGTCCGTTGCTTGGACTTTCGCGGGTTAAACGTCACCGTACCCCATAAAGAAACTGTCATCCCCCAGATTGATTTTCTGGATCGGTCAGCTTTGCGTTGCGGCGCCGTCAACACGATCGTCAATCATAGCGGTACCCTCACCGGCTATAACACAGACGGCGAGGGTTTTATTGATTCATTGCAGGAATATGGTTTTGAGCCTAATGGGAAAAAAGCGGTAGTCCTAGGTGCCGGCGGTTCCGCCCGAGCCATCGCCGCCGCTTTGCAGGAGCAGGGAATTTCAAAAATTGTCCTGATAAACAGGACAATGCAAAAAGCGCAGCAAATGGCAGAGGAGTTAGGAGCGCAAAGCTTTAGAATTTTTCCGCTTTCATCCGTTCCGGCAGATGCAATGGCCGGCGCCCAGTTGGTTATAAATACCTTGGCAGTCCCTTTCAGGCGGGATGACGGCGAATGGCTGCTGGATTTGTCTGCGGCTGCCGGCGCTTTGTTTTATGATTTGCGCTACGGGAAAATGTTGTCAGATTTTCTTGTTTATGCAAATGAATTAAAAAGTCCAGGATTGGACGGCCTAAGCATGCTACTATATCAGGGAGCGCGGGCGTTCCGGTTGTTTACAGGGGAAGAGCCACCTGTGGAGATTATGCGTAAAGCTTGCCTGTCTAAAGAAATTAGTGCGTAATATCTTAATTTTCGGTCTAGGTCTGTGTTTGGGGAAGAGGTCACCCTCTTTGTTGTAGCCATAACGTACCTGCTTGAGACCTTTTGAATAGCTGGATATTGAAGTTGTATCATAGGCCGAATACTCTTTTCTGTACGCCGCCTGCCTTGAAGACAGAAGAACTGATAGCGTTCATCCTCACTGATGGAAGCAAACAATTCTTAGAGCGTTTTCATCGTTACGTTATTCCGGGAATACAGGATTGAAAGCATGGTGTCTTTTTGCAGTGCTCACTTTTATTAATAGCTTTTGTCTATGGTTGATCAAAGAGATATAGATAAATATGATTAGTCGGCAGCCCATCCCTTTGGTAAACTTGGAGCTAAGAATTTTGGGAAAGGGAGAGGATAGATGAGCAAGGAACTGGTTAAAAAGTTTATGGAAATTCGTGTCGAAAATGTGATTCGTCTCAAGGAAATGAAGGAGAAAGGTGGAAAAATAGTGGGCTATTATTGCACTTTTTTTCCTCAGGAATTAGCGCTGGCAGCGGGTGCTGTCCCGGTCGGACTTTGTGGAACAAAAGAGGAGCCTATTGCGGCGGCAGAGGAGACGTTGCCGCGGAACTTGTGCGCCTTGATAAAATCATCCTACGGATTTGCGGTGACGGACAAATGCCCGTTTTTTAACTTTTCCGACCTGATTGTGGGAGAAACTACCTGTGACGGTAAAAAGAAGATGTTTGAGTTCATGGGGGAGTTTAAGCCGGTGCATGTGATGCAGCTTCCGTATATGAAAGAGAGCAAGGCAGCGCTTGATTTGTGGGTAGAGGAACTAAGACGACTGCGGTCTAGGTTGGAATCGGAGTTGGATGTGACCATCAGCGATGAAGCCATTTGGCAGGCCATCGATGTGATTAACCGAGAGTCAGTAGCAGCTAAGGCACTGTGCGACTTAAATCAGCAGGAGCCTCCGGCTTTAAGCGGGATGGATCTGTTAACGGTTATTTGGTCGAGAGGGTTTAACATTGATAAAGAAGAAATAATTGAGATGTTGAATGAGTTAAGGGAAAATCTGGGATCAGGAGGAGATGTGGCTGCAGGACAACCCCGGGTGCTGATTACCGGCTGTCCCATTGGTTTAGGTAGTGAAAAAGTTGTGCAGCTAGTAGAAGATGTGGGCGGTACTGTGGTAGCTCTGGAGAACTGCACCGGTTACAAAATATTGCCATTGCAGACGGATACCAGCTTTGATGACCCGGTTGTGGCACTGGCCCATAAATATTTGCAGATTCCCTGCTCCTGTATGACGCCTAATACGGGCAGAATTAAGCTATTGACATCCATGGCCGCCGATTTTAAAGCAGACGTGATTATTGACTTGACATGGCAGGCCTGCCATACTTACAATATGGAATCAAGGGAGATTGCTAAGCTGGCCAAACGGATAGGGCTGCCCTTCCTACAGTTAGAAACAGACTACTCTGCTTCGGATATGGAAAATCTCAAGGTTCGAATTGAAGCGATATTAGAGATGGTTGAAAAATGATAGCGGTGGGGCTGGATATCGGCTCCTTAGCGGCCAAGGGAATTTTGCTTGATGGCGAGAGGCAGTTCAGAGTAATAATTCCTACTGGATGGAGTCCTCGTAAAGCTGGGGAGCAATTGCTGGATTCTCTGCGTGAGCAGGCCGGAGGAGCGGAAGATATACGGATTGTGGTTACCGGCTATGGGCGGGTATCTTATCAGGGTGCTGATCAGGCAGTGACGGAAATAAGTTGTCATGCACGTGGTGTAGTCGCGTTGTTGCCGAAAACGGATACGATTGTAGATATCGGAGGTCAAGATAGTAAAGTGATCCGTCTCAATGATGCGGGCAAGGTAATTGATTTTGTGATGAATGATAAATGTGCTGCTGGAACGGGTCGTTTTTTGGAAGTGACGGCAAATGCTTTGGGAATTGATGTGGATGATCTGGCGGCCTCAGAAGATGTTTCTCAAGAGGCCGCCATCAGCAGTATGTGTACAGTTTTTGCTGAATCAGAGATTATTGGCCTGTTGGCTAGTGGTGTGGCCAAAGGCAGTATTATTGCCGGGTTGCATCGTTCTGTGGGTAAGCGGGTGGCGGCTATGGTGCGACGTCTAGGCGTGGGGGAATATATTGCCTTTACAGGGGGCGTTGCTTTAAACCGGGGCATTTGTCGCGCCTTGTCTGAAGAATTGGGAAGGCCGGTCCAAGTTACGGATTTTTGCCAGTTCACTGGAGCCCTGGGAGCTGCATTACTGGCCAAGGATCTGGGTTAGGGTTACTTTGAAAACCCGTTTTGATAAATACATGAGTCGCCATGAGGAAGTAAAGTGGGCTGATGTACAAGCAAAGTTAGAAGCTAATGCTGGAAGTTCAAAAAGAGGGTATTCAGAGCGGGCAGCCAGTACTGCTCAAATGATTAGCAAGTTTTGTTAAAGGATTTTGGCTTTGCAGTATGTCATGTAAAGCCAACTGCCGGGAGAAATCCCCTATGGAACCATTCTGGGGTAAAATGAAATACGAACGAAATAGAATTGAAAGTATCTTTTTAGTAATCTGGCGATTTGAGGATAAGGAATTGTGGTTGAAAAAAAGGAGAGGGAAACATGCAAATTGCACTGACTAAAAAACTAGCCGATGCCATGGGAGTAAATTTTCCTTCTGCATGCGAAGCAGAGAATCCGCTGTTCTCTTGGACGGCAAATTGGACAAAAGTGTGGGATAATCGTCGAACGGAGGATATGCTTGTCTTGGTGAACAACGCAACACGCTTTACCGTTGCAATTTATCAAGTCAAGCGGAAAGATCTGAAAAATGTAGCGGAAATGATGAAAGGTGCTATTTCAAATACACTTCTTTACATGAATCTTAACCCCGAACTAGTGGAGGAATATATGCGTCTGGCAGGTGAGGTGGAGTTTTCCCAAAATCGTAGCAGACAGACAGCTGCGTGGGTAACGAAAGCGGGAATGGATTGCGCTTTCTATATTGGAAGAGAATATAACGGTATTGCTAAAATATTCAGTGATACGGTTGGAGTTTCCGCAAATTACCGATATGTAAATTGTTCCGGTAATGTTAACGAGGGTTTTACCCCTTACCAAGCCATGATTAGCGCACTTTCTGAGCTTACCGGAAAGCAAGCCTACAAATGCCGTGCATTTGAATTGCTTGTCACACTTGATTTAGAAGTATACAAGGCGGTGCGGAGGGTAATTGTTCCTGCTAACCTAGAATTTGTTCGTTTGCATAAATTGCTGCAGTCGGTGTTTGGATGGCAGAACTACCATCTTTATGACTTTACTTTCTTTGATGGCAAAAATCGTACACCGGTCGCCAGAATTGTTCCGTTTGAGGATGATCTGGAGTTCGATGAAAATGCTACCTTAATGAAAGGACTTACCTTGTCAGAGTATTTGCCAGAGCACAAACATATGCTTTATACCTATGATATGGGGGATAATTGGGAACATGAAATCCAACTTGTGCGTGTGATCGAGGATCACGATAAGGAATCACCTTTTCTGATAGAGGCAAGTGGTCAAACACCACCTGATGATGTGGGCGGCGTAGGAGGATTTGTGAATTTCCGTGAAATCATGCTGAATCCTAGTCACCCGGAATATGAGGAAATGAAGCAGTGGGCTAAGTATTGGACAGTAGAGCTTAGTGAGTGGAGGATACGTCCACAGGTAATACATGTTTGAATTGGAAACGACATCAATATTGTTCTTTCAACCGTGTTGTCCGGCGAAGGATATGGAGGATGAAGATAATGGAATTGCAAAGAGTCTGCTATCACTTTAGGTCTTTGTAGTCATGGCTGCGAAAAAAGATGGGTTTTCTACGAAAGCGCACGCATTCATCAGCGTCTGCTTAAAACGGTAGAGCTCATTTTATTATATTGCATTTCGAACACGGTATTGAGCGAGGCTAAGAATTCGTTAAAAAAAGTAAAGATTTGGCTTTTTATGCAGGAATTAGACGCTTGATGTGGAAGGATTTTGCAAAACTTCTCTGGAGGCGTCCTTTATGTTTACTTTTGCTCGCCGCGAGTTGTTGGGTGCTCTATTCTTGGCCGGCTTATTGGTTGCCGGCTTGCTGTTACGTTTTGTGCTGTTGCCGGACAAGGAACAGGAAATTGTGCTAGTACAGCCGACGGAACAGCAAGCACCGGAGGAAGAAAAGATGATTGTTGTCCATGTTTCCGGTGCTGTGAAAAATCCGGGCGTTTACACGTTGCCGGACGGTTCACGGGTGTTCGAGGTGATTGCCAGCGCTGGTGGTGCTTTGCCGGAGGCTAATGTCCACGCGCTCAATTTGGCTGAAGCGTTGTTTGACGGCAAGAAAATAGTTGTGCCGGGTGCTAAGCTGCAAGAGGGAGAGGGTCAAACAGTGCCGCCTCAGGACGGTCGGATAAATATTAACAGCGCCACCGCCGTTGAGTTGGAAAAACTGCCGGGCATAGGCCCAGCCAGGGCAGGCGCTATTGTTCGCGAACGAGAGAAAAACGGTTCGTTTAGACAGGTGGAAGATTTGGCTCGCGTTAGTGGCATAGGCTCTAAAACGGTGGAGGCGTTGCGCGAGTATGTTGCCGTCCATTGAAAGGCCAAGGAGCAGCGGGAGTCAAACTGTGGTGGCTTTGCCGTTGCTCGCGGCGGCTTTTGCCGCAGGTATTTCTCTAGCCAAGATATGGCCTCAGGCCATATCTTGGACGGCAGGGTTAGCATTTCTACACGGTGTTTTTTTGTTGTTCTTGTATATTCGGCAGCGTCCGCTTGGAGCGTTCGTGCTACCTCTCTTTTTGTTACTGGGAGCACTTAGCTTCCAATTGGCGGAACGCGAAATCCACGCTCCGCTGGAGAATTTTTTAGGGAGACAAGTTGTCTTGTCAGGTTATGTTCATGGTCTTGACAGCAAAGATGCCGAAAGTGTTGCTTTTCTTTTCCAAGTCGAACAAGCTGCTCTGGTGGGAGAAGAGGCGTCAGCGGTGCGGTCCAGGATTCGCGTCAGGATTTTTCGTCCGTCGCCGACACTGACCATTAGCTATGGACAGCGCCTTAGATTATCTGGAGAATTAGTAGCTCCGGCAGCTCAGAGAACTCCCGGCGGGTTCAATTACGCTGCCTTTCTTGCCGGAGAAGGGGTAGCAGCCCTTTTGAGTACAGGAGGGTCAGCTGTGGAGATTTTGCCTGGCAGAGGCGGCTATTTTTGGCTCAGTGCCGCCGCTGCAGCGCGGCAGCGTGTTACGGCAGCACTGCTCCGTTGGCTGCCGCCGCAAGAAGCCGGTTTGGCTCTTGGCTTGCTTTTGGGAGAGAGAAAGCACTTGGCTGTGGAAACAGAAGAAGCGTACAAGCGCCTGGGTTTAACACATATTTTGTCGGTATCAGGGCTGCATACTGCTTTCGTGGCGGCTTTTGCTTTGCTGCTTACCAGCCGTATGCGCTGGAAAGTACTTGGGGCAGTACTTACAGCCGCTTTAGTTTTTGCGTATTTGTTGCTGACAGGTGGTGAGCCGCCGGTCTGGCGGGCGGCTATTATGCTCTGGCTGGTGATGGGAGCGCGTCAGCTTGGTCGCGAGAGTGACGGAGTAGTGGCCTTGGCGGCGGCAGCGTTGCTGATGTTGTTTTTTCGACCGCACTGGCTATTTAGTCTGTCGTTTCAATTTTCATTTTTGGCTTGTTTAGGGATCTTACTGCTTTCACCTCGTCTGCTGCCATATTTTTCTCGTTTGCCCCGTTTTTTGAGTGCTCCTATCTCCGTAACTCTGGGAGCGCAAGCGGCAGTGTTGCCTCTGCAGCTTACGCTTTTTGCTTTGCTGCCGCTTTTCTCTGTTTTGGCTAATCTGTTGTGCGTGCCGTTAGTTGGTGCGGTTATGGGACTTGGTCTGGCTGTGGTAGCCGCGAGCATGTTCTCCCCGTTACTCGCGGCTCCTTTTTGCTTTGCGATTTATCCGGTTTTACTAGCGCTAAACGAAGGGCCAAGGCTGCTAGCAGCACTACCGGGTGCGGCGGTGGTACCGCCGCCACTGCATCCTGGTTTATGGGCGGTGTATGTTTTTCTGCTGTGCCTGTTTGCCGGTGGCGTTAAAATTGTCTGGACGCGGGCGAGACTTATTTTAACTGCTTTATTGCTTTTGAATATGGTTGTTTTTCTCCCCCTTTTTACAGGTTTGTTTCCTAATATTGCTAGCCGGCAGCTAGAAGTTGTTTTTTTAGATGTGGGACAAGGTTTGTCGGTATTTATCCGCACTCCGGAAGGGAAGAATATTTTATTGGATGCCGGCGGCCGCCGCGGCGGCAACTTTGATCCAGGAGAAAGGATAGTGTTGCCTTTTCTGCGGAACCGTCGAGTGGCAAGCCTTGATTTGCTTGTTTTAACCCATCCATCAGAAGATCACCACGGCGGTATGCCGGCGGTCTTGTCAGCTATTACTGTAAGGCGTTTTGCCAGCAATGGCGAGAGAGATGATTCAGCAGCTTTTTTGGCTGTCAGGGAGAAGCTTGCTGCCGCACCGATTGCGGAAATGGTTTTAAGCGGCGGTGACCGGTTGCTGCTAGGGGAAGAGGTGGTGCTGGAGGTATTGTCACCGCCGCCGGAAAAATTCAGTTATACCGTTGATGATGTTAACAACAATGCGCTGATAAAACGTCTGATTTTTAATGAATTTTCCATCTTGTTTACCTCTGATGGAGAGTATGAGGCGCTGGAACGGTTGGTGCGATTACAGCCGGAAAGTTTGTCTGCTGTAGTTTTGCAAGTGCCTCATCATGGCAGCCGTAGAGCCATGTCAGAGCCGTTTTTGGCGGCAGTCGACGCCCAGGCTGCTGTAATTTCTGTGGGACGCAATACTTATGGTCATCCGCATGAAGATGCGCTTATGCTTTTAAAACAAAAGCAAATAACCATCTTTCGTACCGACCTGCACGGGGCTGTTACCATTCGCAGTGACGGTCTCAGATGGACAATAGATTCGCAGCTTTCTGCCTCGCAACTGACAGGGGAGGGCGTATAGTGTTAATCAGCATTAGTGCTTCCGGCTGGATTCTTGCAGAGCAGCATGCCATACAACAGGTTTAAAAATACCGAGGATGCTGGCTTCAGTAAATAAGAGCTCAATTAAATCTCGGAGATACTGTTTAGATAAAGGATTTTTTAAGAAAAAAGGAGAAGATTAAGATAAAGCTAATTTTAAAGAGGTGGTTTTCCTGACCGAACAAAATAAACTACTATCTGATTTGCTGCAGTCAGCGCTGGATGTTCATAATAATGATTCCCTTTCCCTTGGGGAGTTAATGAACCGTATTGCTGAGCGTGGCTTTGGTTTATTGTTCGTTATTCTGGCTCTGCCAATGCTTTTTCCCCTTTTACCTCCTGGTTCAGCTGCAACCATTGGGTTCATTTATATCCTGATCGGCGTGCAGATGCTGTTTGGCCGTACTTCACCTTGGTTGCCGCAGCGAGTCAGAAGCTATCATCTCTCCGAACAAACGGCAAACAAATTGCGGGAACGAAGTGTTAGGGTTTTTAAAATAGTAGAGCGTTTTTCGTCTCCGCGTTGGCTATTTATGGAAAAAATTTTTGTTCTTCGTTTTGTTGCGTTAACTATTGTTCTTTTGGGTTTCATTCTTTTGACGCCTTTGCCTTTTATGAATACTTTGCCTGCTCTTGCCATACTGTTACTAGGCACCGGACTGTTAAACAGAGATGGTGTCTTGCTCTTGCTCGGTCTGCTGATTAGCTTTGGTCTGTTCAGTTTTATTTACTTTGGTCTTAGCGCGATTTTTACAACCCGGAGTTTTTTCAGGGGTTAGAGGGAGAACGGTGCAAGTGATATCTTCTGCTATGCAGGATTTATCTATCTTTAAAAAAATAATGACTCTCAGAAGAGCCACAGCTTTATACGCTCTGCCGGGCATTATGGGAGTCATTTTTTTAGTACGCTTTACTGAAGCCCGGCTCGCCGTCATAAAGCCAAAGCTTCTGTGCAGCCGACCACAGATAAGCTTCGCTAAGCTTAGTCAGAAAGCGATCGATGTCCTGGTCGGTGATTTCCGAGGTGGCGAGAAAACGGCAACGGTACCAATTGACCATCATTAAATCGGGACTGACATAGCCTGGCCAGACTTTGGTGCCCCGGTTGGAAATAAATTCACACTGGAAGTTTTCAAAGTCTGCAAATTGCGGTATGCCGTTTTCGTTGATGATATAGACATCAACACCTACTAGTTTGATGTCTATAGCTTGCTTATTGATTGCAACCAGCCCCCTTCTCTTCTAGTCGGTTTATAAAAGATGCGATTTTCCTGATCGAATAGATTAGTTTCGTTGCTACTTTACCGCCGCCGGCAAAATAGCGTTTTCTCTGCAGCTAAGTCAGCTTTGCTCACGCATTTTGTCCACGATTGCTTGCGCATAATCATCCGTGCTGGCAGTGCCGCCTATATCGTAGGTGACCCGCCTGCCTTCCTCCAGGACAGCGTTCATTGCCTTGTCAATACGTTCAGCCGCCTCCGTCTCTCCCAGCCAGCGCAACATCATGATGCCGGAACCTAGGACGGCGGAAGGGTTAACTTTTTTCAGACCGGCGTATTTGGGTGCCGAACCGTGGACAGCCTCAAAGATAGCGCAGTTGTTACCGATATTAGCCCCGGGGGCAAAGCCAATTCCGCCTACCATTCCGGCACAAAGGTCGGTAATGATGTCACCGTAGAGGTTGGGCAAGACAAGACAATCGAACTGGGCTGGGTTGCGCACCAGCTGCATAGCGCAGTTGTCCACGATAATGTCTGCTGTTGTTATTTCAGGATATTTTTTAGCCGCCTCTCGGAAAGCGTCCAAAAAGAGTCCGTCAGTCATTTTCATGATATTGGCTTTATGCACACAGACAACTTTCTTGCGTCCATGGGCTATGGCCCACCGGAAAGCAAAGTCGGCGATACGGTATGACCCGGGCCAGGTAATCACCTTCAGGCACTGAGCTACTTCACTCGAAACCATGTGCTCAATGGCGGCGTACGTGTCCTCCGTGTTTTCACGGAAAACAAGCATATCTATATTGTTCCAGGGTCTCTTCAGCGCCGGGACAGATAAGGCTGGACGCACATTTGCATAAAGGTCAAATACTTTGCGTAGCGTAACGTTGGCACTCTTATGGCCTGTCCCAACCGGCGTGGTGGTCGGTCCTTTCAAGGCGACCCTGTTTTTGGCAACAGACTGGATGGTCTTTTCCGGCAGCAGCGTGCCGAATTTTTCCAGGCAATCCAGGCCGATTTCTTCGTATTCCCACCGAATTTCCACGCCACTAGCGTCGATGACCGTTCTGACCGCCTCGCAGATTTCTGGACCGATTCCTTCCCCAGGGATAAGTGTAACTACATGCTTTGACATTAAAGGCCTCCTTGGAAAAAGATTAAGCCCGTTTGGGCGATTGCTGGCTTTTTATGTTTGCAAAAATATGCTTTTCGGCACTAACAAAAAAATCCTGCTTCATTCTAACAGATTTTGAGCTAATTGAAAACCCCGAAAACTCTTTTTGTCACGGCGAATTCATGAAGACAGTGAACTCGTTTAAGCAAAGCTTAAACGAGTTCACTTTTCGCATACTGATTATT
>QLUI01000210.1 GCA_018725345.1 Bacillota bacterium
TTGTCGAAATCTATGTCGCAGCTTTGCAGTTCCCGTCCCTCGTTCGGACGCAAGCCGCAAAAAAAAATCAATCGCAATAATACAGGAAGAATCAGGTGCCGGTTAGGGGAGCATTTATTAGGCAGTAGATCGTCGCACTCCTTGAAAATGCTCTGTAATTCTTTGTCAGTAAAAATATACGGCGTCCGTGTCTCTGGCCTTGGGAGAAAACTCGATGGGATCACATAGCAATCAATACCGATTGCAGATAGGTATTTAAGCAACTCCCGAACTGATTGAATCCTTCTTCTTGCGCTGGTCTGGGATTCGCTTTCCCAGCGTGAACACCAACTTAAGACTATTTCTTCTTTGAGATCGGACACGTCTAATTGCTTCGTCACTATATAATTACAAAAACGCATCAGGTTGTACTCGTAAGATTTTCTGGAATATCCTATGGATTCTTTGTAGAGGAGCATAGCCTCTATATATTCGTTGAACGTCTTCATCGTTTGGAGCCCTCCCCGACAGAGTCGAACCCCAATGCGCATTCGCGCAAGCCCTCAATATCCAGAGAAATATACGGTTTAGTCGCGTGAGTGTTTTGATGACCAAGTATCTGTGCAATCGTTGTTATGGGCACGCCTTCTATTATCATTTGGGTGCCAAGCATCCTCCGAATGCCATGCATCGTTTTTCCATCACCAAGCGTATGTGACACTCCTGCTGCCTTCATCCGTCGGCGCAAGACACATGCTACCGAGACGCCATCCTTAAATCCTTGAAAAGGCGCAAGGCTTCTTAAAAATATCTCCGGGGATTTGGATTCCGGACGACTATTAAGAATGTAGTCGGCCAAGGCGGTTCCAACGCCCCTTTGCAGCGGAAGGTTGACAGGCGCTTGGGTTTTCCCCTGAACTATATGAATCTCGCTTTTTCGCCAGTCAATATTTGAAAGTTTGATTTTCGCTATATCCCCAGCCCGCATACCACTGCTTGCAGCCAACAGCAAAATGGCATAGTCGCGCTTGCCGATTGCCGTGCTTAGCTCAATTGACTTTATGACTAATCCCAAATCATCTTGGGGCATACACGGATATATTTTTCCTTCTCTTGCTCTCGGTGCCATAAGTAAGCCTGCGTAAGGAAGACCGGATAGTCCCGATCCAGTAAGATATCGATTTAATTTGCGAAGAGCGCCGACAACATCATCCATGCTTTTTGCGCGTGACTGGGAAACATCGCTCAGAAACATCTGTACATGCTCTGACTCAATTTGAGAAATGTTGTTAATGTCAAAATTGGCAAGCAGCAACAGAAAACGCCTAACTATGTGCAGCGTATTGCGGCTTCGCATCTCCATGCGGACTGCATCGGCGAGACCGTTGATAATATGCTCGAAGCTTTCCGGTAAAACGGGGATACTTTTACTAGATGGTCCTTTCCAGACGAAATTGCCTGTCTCATACACCTCTCGCAGTATTCTGGTACCTCGAGTGCGGAGGTTATATACATTCCGAGAAATCGCCCCTGTCTTCAGATTCTCCTGATAGCATTGATCTAGCTCGTTCAGCAAATCTGCACTGTAATATACCTCCTGCTTTTCCTTGAAGAATTCGGAGATCGGTTTGAAACTACGAGATGCGACTACATCAAGCGTGGATTTTGCTAATCCTACTTCCTTTTCTAAGATTGCCAATGTCTGTTGGATGATACCAAAAATCGTATTGTCTTCCATGTAAGCCTCCTATTGAATTTAGTAAATTCAATATACAGCATAATGAAAGAAATATTATCCCGCCATTTTTGTGAAGGAAGGGCTTTATATGAGGGTTTGTGACAATTAGTCGGGATGCCGCATTTTGCGGGATAAGTGGTGTGAGAGGTCGGCTACTCAATTAATGGGTAGCCTCCTACTCGATTTTCGCGCCGAAGCCCCAAAAGTTCTAACACGAGCATTCAGCATTTGGGGAAAGATAGCGTAAAGTAGTACCCATCTTGCCTTGCGGCCTTGTTTTTTGTGCGCCCATCAGCCTGCATACTGCGGTTCCGGAGAGCCGCCATCACGGTCGTATATGAGCCAGCGTCACGGTGAAAATGAGCCACTGTCACGGTACAAGTGAGCCACTCGTCTTTGTATGAAACCTGTGTTAACTCATTTAAAAATCTTACCGAACAGAACTGATCACTCATTTAGCAGGACTTATGCAGTTGAAGGATAAAAATCCCAATCCCATAACTTAAGTTCTAAAGATTTTGGCCATAATTTTTTAATTAGCCTTGCAAAGCGCCGGGTTGTTATGTTATAATAAACTTGAATTATTTGGTTGCTACAGTTGATCCGACAATCGGCGTTGAAAAAGTGCCTAATCACTTCGCAGAGGGACGGGACTTGTTCGGCGCCTTCTTTATTGCACTCCCAGACTGCGAAGCAAATAAGAGTTTTTGCAGTGAACACCAGTTCCAAGTGTGCTTGGTGGCCTGCTTTAGATTGTGCGTAGCAGGATGTTAAGCCCAGATTTTGCTTAACGGTACGGTAGAAAACTTCGATTTTCCGTCGTTTTGCGTAGGCGAACGCAGCCTCGTGTGAGGCATCAGCGTGGTTACTAATCAGTAGGAACGAATCTAAACGTCGCCGCTGCTTCTTCCTCCTGAAGAAGACTATATTCTGTTGCTTGCTTTTGATGTGTGGCAGCAATGGCTGCAACGGGAACAAATTTTTGCCTGGTAATGGGCTTGCCCTTACGAATTAACGTTTCATACGGCACTTTCAAATAAATTCCAGGGATGCTTTTTACAGTTCCCTTGCTAATAGCTCTCAAACGAGGATAGATTTCTTGTGGCAACAGCCTTGGGTTTAATTTAACATAGGTTTCCTTTTGCCGCTGCGGATCGTAAACCAGACGGTACAAAACTGTGTTTCTTTTGGCCTTGGTAACCCAGTCGAAATTGTTGTCTTCAAGCCACTGGAAGAATTTCTTACATAGAAACCAGCGATCCATCGCTACCCACAGCCGAGCCTTATTAAACTTGCGAAAATCCGCCAGCATCTCTTTAGCAAGATCAAGTTTGGTTCGTTTTTCATTACTGTCATCCGCCTTGACCCAAAAACGCCATGACATCGGATACTCTAGACCGTTTTTAAGAACAGCCAGTGTCGTTACAAGGTTCATGCACCACACATGACGTTTGTCGGAACTATCAAATAGCCAGCACAAAAAGGGGATCTTTTCCCCATAGGGGTGTTCAGCCTTTGTGTCATCCGAAGCAATAACGTCTCCGTCCGTCATACGGCTTTCTGGATTTTCCTGTAACCTAGCAAGACGACCAAGGGAGAATGCAAGCCACGAAACAGGCTAACAGGCTTTGAAAGAAACCGACTAAAAGCGCTTTGCGTAATTTTCTTCCCCGACAGGAGTTGCTGTAGAAATGGGGCATCTTCTGAAAACTTAGCATTTTGGTTAGCAGAACCGGCATATCCAATCAAGCCGCAAATGTAAGCAAACGCGAGAGCCCAAGCTGCAAGTCTAGAGTGCTTTTGGATGCCGGATTGTGAGAACAATAGCGAAAAGTCGAATAAATCCCAGATCACTTTAAGTACAGGAATTCCCGCGCCGCGCCCATAGTCTTTGTTCTCAAAGGTTGGTTTACATAATCCATTCACAAGCATCACCCATATCGATAATGTAACGGTAATTAATACCATCCACTTCGATTGTGGGGGCTTTTCGGAAATGTCAAGGTTATTTCTGGAGGTTTGAGCTATTGTGCGAAATATTTTTCTTGCATTCAGTTTCTATATATTTACATCAACTGCATAAGTCCTGTCCAATAGAAGTCTGTGATTATCAGCCTTGTGCTAGGAGGTTGCCATGCGCCGTTTAATCATCGTTCTCGCCTTGGTGTTGTTGCTTACTGCCTGTGCAAGGGTTGCCCCCCCTGATAAC
>QLUI01000211.1 GCA_018725345.1 Bacillota bacterium
GTGACAGAACTAGTTCGTTTTGGTGTTTCGATGAATGAGCAGTTACTGAAAATGTTTGACAAAAAAATTGTAGCCTGCGGCTACGCTAACCGTTCCGAGGCTGTGCGGGATCTGATTCGCAACCGGCTGGTGGAAATGGAGTGGGAAGATGAAAACCAAGAAGTGGCGGGAACTATCACATTGGTTTACGACCACCATGTGCGAGGGCTAAGTCATCTACTCACTAAGCTGCAGCATAACTGGCATGAGCTAATTCTTGTGACCA
Source organism: Bacillota bacterium (assembly GCA_018725345.1). Taxonomy (GTDB): domain Bacteria; phylum Bacillota; class Dethiobacteria; order Dethiobacterales; family Dethiobacteraceae; genus GPS1B09. The sequence continues at coordinate 266 of QLUI01000211.1, forward strand.
CCCATGTCCACTTGGATCACCATAACTGCCTGGAAATACTGGCAATTAAAGGCCCTGCAGGAAAAGTCAGGGAAGTGGCAGATCGTCTTGTAGGCGTAAAAGGAGTCAAGCACGGACAACTAACCATCACCTCGACCGGGCAATCACTAAAATGAAGGCCGGAGAAAAAGCTTATGCCTTACCCGCCGGCTTAGCCAGGACAATGCGGGGGATACCGGCCAAATCATTAAGCCGGCTAATGTTTTTATAGCCGGCGGCACAGCAGAGATCTGCCACAGCCTCAGCCTGCCCGTAGCCGACCTCAAAGAGTAGCAAAGCGGGAAGAGCGGCCAGCGCGTCTAATTCAGCCGTCAACCGCCGGTAAAAATCGAGCCCGTCAGGCCCGCCGTTTAAAGCCAGATGAGGCTCATAAACTTTTACATCCCGCTGGAGCGTTTCAATGTCTGTTGAGGAAATATAAGGGGGATTACTAACTACGGCGTCAAACCTCTCCCTGCTCACCGGCGCATACAAATCTCCTGCCAGAAAACGTACTCTGTCTGTTACGTTGTGACGAGCAGCATTTTGCGTTGCGACATTCAAAACAGCCGGGGAAATATCAACGGCCACCACTTCTGACTTCGGCAATAGCACTGCTATACTAATGGCCACTGCCCCGCTGCCTGTCCCCACATCAAGAATGCGCAGATTTTCTCTCCCTGCAAATTCCCGCACTGCAGTCTCCACCAAAAGCTCCGTTTCTGGACGAGGGATTAACACAACCGGCGTCACAAGAAACGACAAACTCATAAATTCTTTTTCGCCTACTAAATAAGCATACGGTTCGCCGGCGATCCGCCTTGCCACCCAGGCGAAGTAATGCCTCAACTCTGCCGCTTCCGGCTTTTCTTCGCCATGGGCGTAGAGCCAAGCTCGCGTTACTCCCAAACTAGCAATTAACAATGCCTCTGCCTCGCCGCTGTGGTTTCCATAACCGGCCTGTTTTAAGCAAAAAGAAGCCCTGCGCAGGGCTTCTTTAATTGTGCTGCTCATGCATCCACCTTCTTGAGTAATTCCGCCTGCGCACTGGTGTTAAGAGCGTCTAGCATTTCGTTAAGATCGCCATCTAAAAAATATTCCAGTTTATAGAGCGTCATGCCGATGCGATGGTCTGAAACTCTGCCCTGGGGATAGTTGTAGGTGCGGATTCTTTCGCTGCGATCTCCACTGCCCACCTGGGACTTCCTTGCCTGTGCCGTCTCCGCCGCCTGTTCTTCTTGTGCTTTCTCAAAAAGACGCGCACGCAAAACTCTCATCGCTTTATCTTTATTTTTGTGCTGAGACTTTTCATCCTGGCAGGAGACTACGATGCCGGAAGGCAAGTGAGTAATCCTGACTGCAGACTGGGTTGTATTCACGCTCTGTCCTCCGGGCCCGGAGGAGCAGAATACATCAATCCGCACGTCATTTGCATTAATTTGAACCTCTACTTCCTCAGCTTCCGGCAAAACGGCTACGGTAGCGGTCGATGTGTGAATGCGCCCGCCGGATTCAGTGTCCGGCACCCGCTGTACACGGTGAACGCCGCTTTCATATTTTAGACGACTGTATGCGCCGCCTCCTTCGATGGCAAACACGACTTCTCTAAAACCGCCAATATCTGTTGCACTGGTGTTAAGGATTTCAGTTTTCCAGCCCTGACGCTCGGCAAAGCGCGTATACATCCGTAAAAGATCCCCTGCAAATAACGCCGCTTCTTCACCGCCAGTCCCGGCCCGCACTTCCACAATAACATTTTTTTCATCGTTTGGGTCACGGGGCAGCAGCAGCGCTCTCAACTTTTGGGCGAGCGCCTCTTTTTTTGCAGAGTTTTCTTCCACTTCCTCTTTCAGGAAACGGCTCATTTCTTCTTCCGCACCTTCACGCAACATTTCTTTTGCCTCGCGTAAATCTTGTTCCACCACTTTATACTGGCGGTATGCGGCAACAATCTCGCTGATTCGAGAATGCTCTTTCGTAAGCTTGCGCCATTCGCTCTGACGGGAGATTATACACGGGTCACTAATAGACTGCTCCAACTCCTGACAACGGTCTTCTATTGCCTGTAACTTTTCAAACATAAGATCACACCTCAACTTCCTGCCGCAAAACTGCCTGGAGCGCGCGCACCGCTACCTCTAACTGATTGTCATCCGGTTCGCTGGTGGTAAGGCGCTGAAGCCACAAGCCAGGGGCTGTAAGGTAACAAAAAAATCGGTTCCGTCCGGCCAACTGAATGATTTCATAAGAAATTCCGGCAACTAAGGGCAGTAGTGACAGGCGCAAAATCAAACGTTGCACAATTCCCGGCCAACCAAAAAACGAGAAGAGCAGAATACTTACGGTCATTACCAACAGCATAAAGCTGGTGCCGCAACGGCTGTGCAAAGAGGAATACTTACGCGCATTGTCCACAGTCAGCTCTTCTCCCGCCTCATAACAGGAAATAACTTTATGTTCGGCACCGTGGTACTGAAAAACACGCCGGATATCTCCGAAACGCGAAATAATAATAATATAACTCAGGAAAATGGTAATCCGCACACCACCTTCCAGTAGATTCAACAAGATTGGCTGGGCAGTAGCATTGCCGGCCAACAGACGGACAAGCACCGTGGGCAAAAAAAAGAACAGGGAAATGCCAAGAGCTAGAGACGCCAGAATAGTAAGCGTCATCTGCCAGCCGGTCAGCTCTCCTTCTTCCTCGGGCATCGCTTGGTTTGCAGAAATCGTTAACGAACGCGCACCTATGATTAGAGCTTCCACAAAAGCTACCACCCCGCGTAAAACCGGTAGTTTTAACAGTGGATATTTCTGCCCTGCGGGGAAAAGTATCTCCTGATGAATAAAAATTTCCCGATCTGGCTTGCGCACCGCAATAGCCAAGCGGTTCATGTGGCGCATCATTACACCTTCAATGACGGCTTGCCCTCCCACTTTAGACATCTTTCTCCCTCCATGCTAGCGAGTAGCTAAGCAGCTAATCTTGCGCAACTAGTTACTTCTTGGTTTTGACATCCTCCCCATGCCTGAAGGCAGGGGATTCCAGGTATCACTACCCAGCTTTCCTGCTTCGTTGAAGCTTGCCTGCACTTAAGCTTTTCAGCTTTCGTGCTGGTCTTACAGATTCTCCACAGGCTAACACTGCTTGCCCAGCAGCTAGTATGTTTTTCGCAGCGTTTGTATCTCTGTCATGACGTTCGCCACATCCCTGGCAAATCCCTTCCCGAATACTCAGTGGCAACTGAGTCACAGTGTAACCACAGTCAAAACAGCGTTTACTGGAGGGATAGAACTTGTCTATCTTGACAAGCGTTCTACCATACCAATCGGCTTTATACTCCAGTTGACGCAAGAACTCACCCCAGCCCGCGTCCGCGATTGACTTTGCTAAACAGTGATTACGCATCATGTTTTTTACCTGCAGACTTTCTACGGCAATGACTTGGTTTTCGTCAATTAACCGTGTGCTTAGTTTATGCAGGAAGTCCAGTCGCTGGTCTTTGATTTTAGCATGGATACGGGCAACCTTAACTTTGGCTTTTTCTCTGTTCTTTGATCCTTTCTGTTTTTTGGATAGTGCTCT
>QLUI01000212.1 GCA_018725345.1 Bacillota bacterium
TGGTTTGTCCATTCATTATCAGCTTCTTTCCTCTATCAGCCATTTTCAGATATCTCCTTTCATTTTCAGTCTTGTGAGAACTTCTTTTTTAAAGAAGTCCTTTGTTGTTTCAGGAGAAAGCGAAAACTGTTGCTCATCAAGTTTTACGCATACACCTTTTTGACAATTGTCCATACAAAACTTTCCCGCAAGCACAACCTTGTCCTTTAAGTTGTTTTCGGCAACTAAAAATTGCAATTCTTCAACAACCTATCTGGAACCTTTTAAATGGCATGAACTTCCTATACATACTGTAATTTTCATTATCTTGACTCCTTTTCTATTCATAAATCAACTACATTTACCCAATGCAGCAGAAACTCTTTTTCTTCGGGCTTACTCTTAACCGATTGCGAAGCGGCGACAATGGGCAGCCATTTTTGAACATATTGTTTTGCGGTATCGCTTTTTTTACAGAACAAATCAAGATATTTTTCAGCACCAGTAATGTCGCCCGCAAGCCAGAACAGCAGATACGTTCTTGCTACATCGGCAGAAGCATTACCCTGTGTTGCGTGTGACCAGTCAAGGATATAAGGTGTACCGTCCTCGGAAATGATTATATTTGAGGGATTGAAGTCGCCGTGACAGACCTTTAAGTTTTTGGGCATCGATTCAAGTCGAGTGTGTAATTCATAACGAGTTGTTGCATCCAAGCCCGATTCGGAAATTTTTCTGTTCATTTTATCCTTTAGCTTGTTTAGAAGCGGAGCTTTCTGCGCATGGACAGACATTTGCAAATCGACAAACAGTTCCAGATATTCATCATATCTATCGGGATTTTCTTCCATAAGCCATGCAAGTGTTTTGCCTTCTACGAATTCGGTAACAATCGCCCATTTACCTTCAATTATGCTAACCTCAATAAGCTTTGGAACATTCAAAGCTGTTTCCTCAACTCTTGCGTGATTTAGTGCTTCATTCAAAATATTTGATTTTGAATAGTCAGTATCAAAAATTTTAATAGCTTTATCCCCGTCACGATAAACTGTCTTTGATGTTCTAACTGCAATAATCTTATCAAGTTTCATCATTCCGTCCTCCTTATACTTTTTTATTTGTGCCGTAATAGGCGTTTAAATACATCTGCTTGATTTCGCTCATAAGCGGATAGCGGGGGTTAGCGCCTGTGCACTGGTCATCAAAGGCTTGTTCAACCATCTTATCAAGTCTGTCAAGAAAGTCTTTTTCTTCAACACCATAATCCTTGATTGCTGCTTTAATTTCAATCTTCCCCTTAAGCTCATCAATATATTTAATAAGATTTTCGAGCTTCTCTTCATCGGTTTTGCCCTTTACACCGAGGTAATCCGCAACCTCTGCATATCTGGCAAGGGTGTGGGGGTGGTCGTATTGCGAGAAGGTTCCCATTTTAGTTGGAACTTCAGCAGCATTATACCGCAACACCTCGTTAATCATGAGAGCATTTGCAATGCCGTGAGGCAGATGATGGAACGCACCTAATTTGTGTGCCATTGAGTGACATATTCCAAGAAACGCATTTGCAAAAGCCATACCTGCCATTGTTGCGGCATTAGCCATCTTTTCTCTCGCTTCGGGGTCATTTGAACCATTGTCATAAGCACGTGGCAGATATTCAAATACCATTTTAAGTGAATGCAGTGCCAAACTGTCGGTATAATCGGTTGCAAGCATTGCAGCATAGGCTTCAAGTGCGTGAGTTAAGGCATCTATACCTGAGGCAGAGGTTAAGCCCTTGGGTGCGTTCATCATCATGTCCGCATCAACAATAGCCATGTTCGGCATAAGCTCATAGTCGGCAAGCGGATATTTAACGCCTGTCTGTTCATCTGTTATGACTGCGAACGGTGTAACCTCGCTTCCTGTACCAGCAGAGGTCGGAACAGCGATAAAGTATGCTTTTTCGCCCATTTTCGGGAAGGTATAAACACGCTTGCGGATATCGGCAAAGCGCATGGCCATATCCATAAAGTCTGCTTCTGGATGCTCGTACAACACCCACATGATTTTGCCTGCATCCATTGCAGAGCCACCGCCCAGTGCGATAATGCAATCAGGTGCAAATGCTCTCATCTGTGCTGCGCCCTCTTTTGCACAGGAAAGTGTCGGGTCGGGTGCAACATTGAAGAAGGTCGTGTGCTGTATTCCCATTTCGTCGAGCTTATCGGTTATCGGCTTTGTGTAGCCGTTATTATAAAGGAAGCTATCGGTTACAATAAACACCTTTTTCTTGCCCATGACGTTTTTTAATTCGTCAAGTGCAACAGGCAGGCAGCCTTTTTTGATATACACCTTTTGAGGTGCTCTGAACCACAACATATTTTCCCTCCTTTCGGCAACCATTTTTATATTTAACAAGTGCTTGACTCCGACGTTCTCCGATACGCTGTTGCCGCCCCACGAGCCGCAGCCGAGCGTGAGAGAAGGAGCGAGTTTGAAGTTATACAAATCACCGATACCGCCTTGCGAGGAAGGAGTATTTACAAGAATACGACCGGTTTTCATCCGTGCGGCAAACTCGTCAAGCTTTACTTTTTCGGTAACGGCATTAAGATATATCGAGCTTGTGTGTCCGTAGCCGCCGTCTGCAATAAGGTGTTCTGCTTTATCGAGTGCATCGGCAAAATCCGTTGCACGATACATTGCAAGTACGGGAGAGAGCTTTTCATGTGCAAATTCTTCGGACGGCTCAACGCTTTCAACCTCACCGATAAGTATCTTTGCTTTTTCGGGAACGGTGACACCTGCAATCGAAGCAATCTTAAATGCTGACTGACCGACAATGTTTGCGTTTAACGCACCGTTAATGATAATCGTCTTGCGAACCTTTTCGGTTTCGTCTTTATTGAGGAAATAGCAACCACGATCGGAAAATTCTTTTTTGACTGCTTTATATACGCTGTCAAGCACGATTACCGACTGCTCGCAGGAACAAATCATACCGTTGTCAAAGGTTTTGGAATGGATAATCGAGTTTACAGCAAGTAAAATATCGGCACTGTCATCAATAATCGCAGGAGTATTACCTGCACCAACGCCGATAGCCGGCTTGCCGCTTGAATAAGCCGCACGAACCATGCCGGGTCCGCCCGTTGCAAGGATTATATCTGCTTCCTTCATAACCATGTTGGTCATTTCAAGGCTCGGTACATCAACCCAATCGATAATTCCTTCAGGAGCACCTGCGGCAACAGCTGCGTCAAGCACAATTTTTGCCGCCGCAATGGCACAGCCTTTAGCTCTCGGATGGGGGCTAATGATAATACCGTTGCGAGTTTTGAGTGCGAGCAAGGTTTTAAAGATTGCCGTCGAGGTTGGGTTGGTCGTGGGGATAACCGCAGCAATAACACCGATAGGCTCGACAATTTTCTTTGTTCCGTATGCTTTGTCCTCCTCAACCACACCGCAAGTTTTTGTGTCCTTGTAAGCGTTATAGATATATTCGGAGGCGTATTGGTTTTTGATAACCTTATCCTCAACGACACCCATACCGGTTTCCTCAACCGCCATCTTTGCCAGTGGGATTCTTTCCTTGTTAGCTGCGGTTGCAGCCGCAAGGAAAATTTTATCCACCTGCTCTTGTGTGTAAGTCGAAAAAACTCTTTGCGCTTTTTTCAACCTTTTTATTGCCATCTCCAATTTTTCGACACCGTCTATAGTGTCACGAGTACTGATCTTATCCATCATCATCTCTCCTATGTTAACAATCAATAACTCTCTACCCTAAAGACTGTATTATCAAATACTTACAGCTAATTTGAATTTATTAAAATCTTCAAACACCCATTTGTTCTTTAAGGTACGGTAAATTAT
>QLUI01000213.1 GCA_018725345.1 Bacillota bacterium
TAGTAACCAGCTATTTTGGGATGTTTACTATATATTTTTGTTGTCAGAACTTTTGACTGTCAAGTAAATAATGGAATTCATGGACATTTTAAGTGCAGATGCTGGAGCGACTGTAAACAGCCCGCCTCCTGCAATTCGCGGCTCTGAAATTCCTGACGAGATCGTCAGCGAAAATTTCCGGCAAGCCTTTGTTGCTCACCAAAGCAACGCCACAAAAGCCCCTTTGCTACTGAATGATGATGCAGTAGTAGTATTGCGCAGCCTGCCCGATGGCTGTGTCGATTTCGCCATGACGTCTCCGCCCTATTGGGGCAAGCGTGAGTACGAAAACGGCGGTATCGGCTTGGAAGACGACTATCGAGATTTTGTCAAGCATTTGGCTACCGTTTTCGCTGAACTGAAGCGGGTGTTAAAACCCGAAGGTTCTTTCTGGTTAAACCTCGGCGATAGCTACAACGGCAAGGGTTTAGTCGGGGTGCCTTGGCGCGTTGCCTTTGAACTTATAGACAATCAAGGCTGGATTCTGCGTAACAGCGTGATTTGGAACAAGCTAAAGGGTGGAATGGATAACAGCAAAGACCGCCTCGGCAATCTTCATGAAAATGTCTTTCACTTCGTGAAGCAGGCCAAGAGCTACTACTACAACGCCGATGCAATTCGCTCAAAGCCGCGCGAGTCAAAAGTTGTCAATGGCGCAATCGTATCCGCTACTGGCGTGTCTGGTGTTCGGTACAAGCGCCAGATTGAGTTATCAACAGCCCTCTCTGGTGCCGAAAAATCAGCAGCTTTCTCGGCTCTTGAGCGAATGCTGGCCGATATAGGCTCAGGCCGTGCGTCTGATTTCAGGATGATTATTCGCGGCCAGCAACGCGCCACACACTCAGACAGCGAAAAGGTATCAGGGCGCGCAAAAGAGCTTCGAGACAAGGGTTTCTACTTCCTTAAGTACCACCCAAAAGGTAGCAAGCCCGGCGACGTATGGGACATCCTCCCCGAAGATACTCAGCGCAGGGAAACGCACTTCGCCCCTTACCCTATAGATCTTTGCTGCCTACCAATATTGGCAACTTGTCCAGAGGGCGGCACGGTGCTTGACCCATTTTGTGGAACTGGAACAACACTTGTTGCCGCACGAAATCTTGGCCGGAAGTCAGTAGGAATCGACATCTCACGCCGCTACTTAGAGCTAACTCAAGAAAGATGCGAGTCCCTATTATGAGCAAAGTAATGGAGCTATTCGGCCAGTCAGCGGCAAAATCCGGCGTCGACTGGAAGGCCGTCGTGACCGGTCAGCAATGTGTTTATGCAAATAAGAAATGCTACAAGATCCGCAAGAGCGACCCGGATACCGCCATTGGTACATGCACTGTCTTTTACGGGCGCGAGCCGGAACCCGTCATCGTCTGCCCGACCCGATTGATTGAGCGTCGGCAGATATTTACGGATTGTTTTCACCTACTGACTACGCATGAACCAGGAAATGAACTGCATATTGTTTCCGAGGTTTCCATTCCCGGCGGCAGCGTCGATAACTTCCTCGTGTCAGCGAAGGACGGCAAGGTAAAGGATTTTGTAGGCATTGAGCTTCAGACGCTCGATACCACTGGCACCGTATGGCCTGAACGTCAGAGATTGCTGAAGGAGTTGGGCGTTTCTCGCGGCGACGATGGAGAAGATTCAGACAAGACCTTTGGCATGAACTGGAAGATGACAGCCAAGACAATTCTGGTTCAGATGCACCACAAGATTCACACTTTTGAGCATGTGAATAAGAAACTGGTATTGGTGGTTCAAGACAAGTTGCTGAATTACATGAGTCGTGAATTCAAGTTCGACCATCTTCGCAATCCCGTAAGTATCGGCGACTCGATGCACTTGCACGCGTACCGGATGGACGTGCAAGCCGATAAATCATACAAACTCACGATGCAATCACGCTTGAGTACCGATGCAGACGGAATTGGTCTTTGCCTTGGGCTTCAGGCGGAGGCTCGGATTGAGTTGGAACAGATAATTCAAGCTCTTCAAGCGAAAATATCTGCCTCTACCATTTTTGCTTCTGTTTAGTGCGCCGAACCATCCAAGACATAACCCGGCGTTCAACACGGACGCTGCGCGATAAAGTCGCGCAGCGCCGATTAGCTCTACGTTAGTACCTTAAGGATTCAAAACCGCAATAAAAAATAAGTTGTTATGCTGACATTTTAAGATTGGGTTGTGGGCGAAGCCCACTTTGGGAGTAAATAAATGAATGCCGATGAAGCAAAATCTGCGTTGAAATTAGAAATTGAGCCTTTAGTTGCCAATGTGTTTCTGGCGGACCAGGCTTATTATCTGCTAAAGACTTCAGGTGATTTTGCGGACGATCTCAACGTTGCTAACTTTGGCAATCTATTTGGATTCTTGCAATCAATACTTTCAGACACATTCATTCTGAGCGTAACAAAGATATTTGAAAAAGAAAACACGCGTTATCCTACACATAGTATTCCAGTAGTTATTAGTTTATTAGAAAAAAATAGTGACTTTCTGAATATTATTGAAAAGTATAATTTTCTAAGAGTTTTAAATGATACCGGACTGAGGGGAAGCATACCGGAAGGATTGCAGGACTCGGAGCTTACGCGCAGGGTTGCAGGTTACTTTCGAGGCTCCTTGCCTGACATTAGTAAAAAGGAGAATTGTGGGCTGTCTCTGGCATTGGATGCCGCGAAAAGCATTCGAAACAAGCGAATAGCTCACGACGAGAAAGTGATGGCTAACAGTCTTCTGCCGGTAACATGGAAGGAGTTAAATAAGCTTCTGGCTTATGCAAGGAGCTTTATAGGAGCTATAGGCTGGGGTTATCTCTCCATTGCATATGAAGCCAACAAAGAGTATATCCTTTCCAGGGATGCGATGCACACATCTGCAGCAATGCGGCGACTATTGAAGAATGCTGGTATAAGGGAAAATGAAAGTGTAGGAGAAAGGGAACGCAACCATTTTCTCTAAAAATTAGGAATAGGGGACAGTTACCTATTAAAAGCCTAACCAATCGTTGCAGCGGACGGCGAATACGCCGCCGTTGAACTCTATCATTAGGCATTCACAAAGGAGAGTATGAAATACAAGAGCAACATGTCAAGTACGCAGGGTTCTGGGTTCGTTTAGGAGCAACCATCATTGACACAATTCTAATAATGCTTATTACGTTTCCATTGCTGGTCTCAATTTATGGCTGGGCTTACTTCGATATGGAGCAAACAGGATTCATTGCTGGCCCAGCAGATTTCTTAATCACATATGCATTGCCGACAATCGCAGTCATTTTGTTCTGGTTAAAAAAACAAGCCACGCCAGGCAAAATGGCGGTATCTGCAAAAGTGGTCGATGCCAAAACCGGAAACACCATGTCAGTCGGTCAAGCCATAGGCCGCTACTTTACATACTTTGTTTCGCTTATACCACTCGGGCTTGGGTTTATCTGGGTTGCATTTGACAGCAAAAAACAAGGCTGGCATGACAAGTTGGCCGGGACAATTGTTATAAGATCAAAAAACGGTGGCACATCCTCAGTCAAGTTCGATCAGGCCTAACATGGCGTTCGAGAGGGACGCGCCAAAAGCGGCGCGCCCCCCAACTTTACGTTATGCCGCAGTATCCCTGCGGAGGAGGAAACAATGGCACTTAAGGCACATGTCGGCTTCGCCATACCGGGCGATAAGGATATAACATCGCGCATGCTTTCCCATTTCTCAGGGCTTGGATATCGTCTGACCGAAGAGCAGCTAAACGAATGGGTATTTCAGCGCGGCAATAAACTGTCCGCCTTGTGGCGATTCGAT
>QLUI01000214.1 GCA_018725345.1 Bacillota bacterium
CAAAATATATTGTGCAAATACCCAACCGACTTGGCCTGTTGTCAGGCGGACTTGGTGCCATCTGCCGATGCTTTGCAAAATTGTAACTTGTGTTTGGGGGGGTAGGGTAGTCACGGCGTTAAATGTTACATCAGGTCCGCCGCGGAGCGGGAGGGCGAAATGATTTACTGTTCCGTTTCGTTGGTTTAGGGTAGGGGAGGGAGATGGAGCAGGTGTAGGCGAGGGGGCAGTATTGTTCGGGTTTGCAGCGCTGAGCGTGACATGAGCGGCAAAAACCCAACCTGCTTGCCCGGAGGGCAGTCTTAGCTGATGCCAGTTGCCTTGGCTATGTATGACGGGGAGCACACTTCCCATGGAGATGCTGGCAATGCGGTTAAAGGTGGTATTGGGACCGGAACGGACATTAAGCGCAGCAACGGTAACGCGTGCCCACGAGCGAGGTTGTTGGTTGCGCAATGTAATAAATTCAGTCGTAATCCAACCGGTCTGACCGGTATTGAGGGAAATTTGAGTCCAGCCGACCCGCTCAGAAAGTACTGGCAAAACAGCACCTCGGTTGACAGTGGCAATCCGCTGGTGTGAAGCGCCGGGGCCGCTGCGCACATTAAGGACAGTAACGTTAACGGTGGCGGTGCGAAGAGTGACAGCGTTTACTGGACGGCTTGTCCCAAACATAAAAATAAGGAGCAGAAAGATCATCAATCGAACGGGGAGAAGCTTTTTCACTAAGCACCATCCTCTGCAGCATTATTTAGGGAAGAAAAGTAACGATTCTTTTCTTATTTTATCATGGAGCGACAGTATTCGCCATGGTAAATTTTTCCCATTTTTCCAGATTACTTGAGGATTAGGCAAAGTTCTGCAAAACATTGACAGGAGCAAAAAGCACTTTTATAATATAATAAATGCATAGTAATCCTATGTAATTATAAGATAATAAGCTGATTTTTGTCTTTTTTTGCTCTGTCTCTGTGTGTTTGCCATAAGCATTGTTTTCGCTTTTGCCGTACGCCTGCGGGTGGCCGGCGGGAATCTTACGCTGGAGCAGGTTGAAACTATTTTGCAGGTGGCCAAGAAATACGGCAAAGGGTATATCCATCTTACTACGCGCCAGGGGATAGAGATTCCGTTTATTCATTTTGATCAGATTGACGCAGTAAGGAAAAGGAGAGGAAAAGAAGAATACAAATATTACACTGAGGAAAGAGGTGCAAAAAATATGGAAAAAAGATTTGGGAGCGGTGCCGGCCGAGGAAAAGAAATTGGTACACGCTTAGTGCAAAGTGGCGTGCGCTTTGATCCTGCCACAGGAGCGCTAAGCGTTCCTATTTACCAGTCTGCCACCTTTGCCCACCCGGCTCCAGGTATGTCCACCGGTTACGACTATAGCAGAACAGGTAATCCCACGCGACAGGCACTGGAAGAAGCTTTGGCTGCGTTGGACGAAGGTGTGGGGGCGTATGCTTTCGCTTCTGGAATGGCGGCTATTACGGCAGTAATGATGCTTTTTAAAGCCGGTGACCATCTGATTTTTGGGGAAGATATTTACGGCGGTACTTACAGGTTGATGGATTGGATTTTTAGCAAGTTCAACCTCTCTGTCAGTTACGTTGATACTGCTGATTTGGCGGCTGTGGAGGCAGCCATTACGCCGCAAACACGCGCCGTATTTCTGGAGACGCCGTCAAACCCGTCGTTGATTACCACAGACATTGCTGCAGTTGCCGCCTTGGGCAAAATGCATGGCTTGCTGACGGTGGTGGACAACACTCTTTTGACCTGTTATTTGCAGCGACCATTGCTGCAGGGAGCCGACCTGGTAGTTTACAGCGCCACAAAATATTTGGGCGGACATAATGATTTGCTTGCCGGCGTGGTTGTTACGGCAAATCGCCGTCTAGCCGATGAGCTGGCGGTAATGCAAAACGCCACTGGACCGGTGCTTGCCCCTCATGATGCTTGGTTGCTTTTGCGCGGCTTGAAAACTTTGGCTGTTCGCATGGACAGGCAACAGGAAAATGCCGGCTATTTAGCTCAGTGGTTACAAAATCAGCAGCAGGTAGAGAAGGTGCTCTACCCTGGCCTGCAAGAATTGCATCCACAGACAAGCGGGCCGGGGGCTGTGCTCTCCTTTGTGGTTAAGAGCGAAGAGCTGGCCAGAGCACTAATCGGTCGCTTGCAAATTATTACATTTGCCGAATCTTTGGGGGGAGTAGAGTCGTTAATTACTTATCCGTATCTGCAAACTCATGCCGATCTGCCGGAGGCTACCAGGCAGCATCTCGGAATCAACCAGCGCATGCTGCGCCTTTCGGTGGGCATCGAACAGCGGGAAGATTTGCGCGCAGATTTGGCGCAGGCTCTAAATCCAGAGAAAGCAGAGGGATAACTATGGATTGGGAAACAAAATTAATTCACTCTGGGTATGATCTTTGTGAGCACACCGGAGCTGTCAGCATCCCTATTTATCACGCCTCCACTTTCAGGCAACCTTCCATTGATAATTTCGGACCATTTGAGTACGGACGCTCCGGCAACCCTACACGGCAGGCGCTGGAAGGGCTGATGGCAGTGTTGGAGGGTGGCATGTACGGCTTTGCTTTTTCTTCCGGAATGGCCGCAATTTCCTCGGCGCTGAGCCTACTTTGTGCCGGTGAGCACCTGGTAGTCTCAAGGGATGTCTACGGCGGTACATATCGGGCGCTGACTGGACTTTTTAACCGTTTTGGCATTACCCATAGTTTTGTGGACACTTCCGATCTGGACGCCATTCAGGCGTCGATTACTGCACAAACAAAAGCCCTGTTTTTAGAAACCCCCTCGAACCCCATTTTGCGAATCACCGATCTTGCCGCTTGTGCAAGTATAGCAAAAAAACATGGCTTGTTTACTATTGTCGATAATACCTTTATGACGCCGTATTTGCAGCGCCCTCTGGAATTAGGGATAGATGTAGTAGTCCACTCGGCCACCAAGTTTCTGGGAGGGCATAGTGACACTATTGCAGGCGTAGCAGTTGTGAACGATGAGCTGCTGGCAAGGCGGCTCCGCATGGTGCAAAATACATTTGGCGCCGTACTAGGCCCGCAGGATTGCTGGCTTGTCCAACGGGGAATCCGGACACTAAAAGTTCGCATGGATGCACAACAGGAGAAGGCGGCAAAGCTGGCAGCTTGGCTTTTGGCACATCCTAAGGTGGCGGCAGTATATTATCCCGGTTTATCGGCTCACCCCGGACGGGAAGTGCATGCAGCGCAAAGCAGCGGACCTGGTTGTGTGCTGAGCTTTACGCTGGCAGATCGACAGGGAGCCAGGGCTTTTCTTGAGCGGGTCAGGCTACCTATTTTAGCAGTTTCGCTTGGTGGTGTGGAAAGCATTCTCTCTCATCCTACCACGATGTCTCATGCGTCAATGCCAAAAAAGTACCAGGAAATACTGGGAATTGAGGAAAGCTTGTTTCGGCTGTCGGTCGGGCTCGAGTCCTATGCGGATCTAGAAAATGATTTGGAGCAAGCCTTGGATATAATCGATCAAACTGCATAATTTTGTAATAAATTTAGCGGATAAACTATTGACAGCTGCGGAAAGGGGAGATATAATACTACTAAACTAATAGAATTAGTAGGGATTGAAAATACCATCCCGAGGTAGGCTGGCGCGGCTGGAAAATGGAGGAGATGCAGAGTGAATCAGGCAGTGGAAAAGAAGCAAAACCGGTGGTACAAATTATTGCAGCAGGAAGATTGGTGGGCTGTCTGGCTCGGGGGGATTGTAATTGTTTCTGTAGTTGTGGGGCTTTT
>QLUI01000215.1 GCA_018725345.1 Bacillota bacterium
TAGTTGATACAGACCTACCATTATTGCCACCCGTCAGGTTGGGGCCAATCGCAGATATACCCGCCGCCAGGTGTCAAATCAGGGGCAGTGCCTCCCGAACGAGAGCCGGAGGCGCCGTGCATGTCTCACCAATCGGCAGGCTAGATAGATCAGGTCCTGCATCACGCTGCGCACCCGGCGCCGTGAGACCTGCTTCCGAATGGGGGCATCCGCCTCCTGCAGGCTCTCCTGGCCAATCAACCTCAACAGGTTGTAGGGCACCATCCCCAAAAGCAGCACCAGCTCGTTGGTCTGGAACTTCCCCGATGGCAATCGTTCCAGGTCCAGGTCTGCCTTTAACTCGCTGTGGAACTGCTCGCTGGTGCCATGCGCCTAGTATAACTTCACCACCGTCCATGGGTCATCAGAAAGCGAGGTCCAATAGGTCGCTGCCTCCACTTTAGTCTCTAAAACATGAAGTCTTGCGCGAAATGGAAAGAAAATCTGCGACGATTCAGCCACCGAGACACTGAGGCACAGAGAGGTTCTTTTTGATGCCTTATTGGCTTTCATTTTCTCTGTGAACTCTGTGGCTATCAATTGCTCGCTGAACAGTTACGAAAATTCGCTTGGTTCTGGCTCGTCCAGGTTAGGCATTAATAGCACCTGCCCATCAGCCTCCATCGTTTGCCGCGTCACCTCGAATACCATCCGCAGCACCTCATCAATCCCTGCTCTCTCCACGTAGCGCTCACCTCGCCACACCCGCTTGGCCGGCCGTGGCTCCTCCATCTCACCACAGTCCCTGGCTATCTCCAGCCACTCCTCTGGCGTCTCCCGACGCAGGTTGCGCTTGATGATATAGTGGGCTTTCTCCTCTCGGCATACCTTGATGTTGCCCAGACTGTCACTGCCTGAGTCCATGCGCACCAGAAAGCTTGTCCTCGCGAAGGCGGGGAGTCGCCTCGCTCATCAGAGGGGCATATCGCAGCGTTTGGCGAAGGAATGCCTCCGTCCGTTTCTGACTGTGGGCACCGCCCGGACGCAATTCCAGGTTCGCCAGGTATCCATGTTCCCCTACATAGCCAAAGATGGGGGCATAGCCATCGAATTTCTTATAAGCCTTACCCCTTCCTTCTTCGTCTTAGACGTAACTTTCGCGCAAATACTGGGTTATAAAGGGCATTTCCTTTGCTGGCCCATGGGATAACATGCTTCGGGTATATCTCAAGCACCTTATCATAACAATCTATCGCAGCTTCATATTTCCCTAGCTCATAAAGGGCATTTCCTTTGTTCAACCGTGCATTATCCTCCTCTGGGTCTATTTCAAGTGCCTCATTATAACAATCTATCGCAGCTTCATATTTCCCTAGCCCAGCAAGGATATATCCTTTGCCCCTCCACACAATAGCAATCTTTGGGTCTATCTCAAGTGCCTTATCGTAACAATCTATGGCAGCTTGATATTTCCCTAGCTTATAAAGGGTATCTCCTTTTTTCCACCAAGGAATAACATCGTTCGGGTCTATATCAAGTGCCTTATCGAAACAATCTATGGCAGCTTCATATTTCCCTAGCTCAGCAAGAAGGACATATCCTTTATCGTGCCATGCAGCGGCATATTTCGAGTCTATTTGAAGTGCCTTATCATAACAATCTATGGCAGCTTCGTATTTCCCTAAGTTACGAAGGGCAAATCCTTTGCTGAACCATGCATCAGCATCCTTGGAGTCCATTCCAAGTGCCTTATCGAAACAATCTATGGCAGCTTCGTATTTCCCTAAGTTACGAAGGGCAAATCCTTTGTTGAACCATGCATCAGCATCCTTGGAGTCCATTCCAAGTGCCTTATCAATTTCAAGTGCTTTATCATAACAATCTATCGCAGCTTCATATTTCCGCAGCCTAACAAGGGCATAACCTTTGTCGTTCCATATACTAGCAGCCTTCGGATATATCTCAATTACCTTATCATAACAATCTATGGCAGCTTCATATTTCTCTAGTCCAACAAAGACAGCCGCTTTGCCGAGCCATGGAAAAAGATACTCTGGGTCTAACTCAAGTGCCTTTGTATAGTAATCAATTTTCTCCTCCGCATTTTCCGCCTGAACCCCCAGCTTAAACCACTCCACTGCTTTCTCCTCAATCCCTTCCTCAACCTTTTTCTCAACCTCTTCCTCTAGCTCTTCCTCTCCCTGTAGTTTACTCTTTTTCCCGAATAACCAATCGATTAATCCCATTGTTCAAACACCTCCTACAGCTTCGCCTTTCGAGGTAACCTCGACTTCGGGTTACCTGCTTAAAAGCAGCGAGGACCCACCTTTTCCCTTATCCCCGGCCCTTACAAAGGGAATGGGTTATATGAAATAGATGAAGCCCCTCTTGAACTCTCCAGATCAAACTCATTGCCAAAGTTGGTCATCCCTTTGCCCCGGCTCGCTCTAGCAAGCGGACGATTTCAGTATTCCCGTAAGGCCCCGCCGCACACCTCAAGGCTGTCCAACCATCTTTCGCTTTCGCATTGACATCAGCGCCCCTGGTTAGCAGCATCTCTGCGGTTTCAGTACGCCCTAGCCCCGCCGCAATCATTAAGGCTGTCCAGCCGTCTTCGTTTTTCGCATTGACATCAGCGCCCTTGGTTAGCAGTCTCTTTGCGATTTCAGTACGCCCTCCCAGCGCCGCAGACATCAAGGCTGTCCCACCATTCTTGTTTGTCGCATTGACATCAGCGCCCTTAGTCAGCAGCATCTCTACGGTTCTGGTATGTCCTTTCTGGGCCGCAAACCTTAAGGCTGTCTCACCATCTTCGTTTTTCGCATTGACATCAGCGCCCTTAGTCAGCAGCATCTTTACGGTTTCAGTATGCCCTTCCGATGCCGCGGTTATCAAATTCTTGTTTTTAGATAACCAATCTAGTATTCCCATTTTTTTATGCCTCCCTAATTTTATCTCGACCAATTGTGTGTAAACCGTGTCATACGCTGTAGCTCGCTATCTTCATCGTGAAAACCTTGGTATATTGTCATCGTATCCTTACCTCACTTTACCCCCTTTTCCAGTAAATAGATGGCACCATCCTTCGCGGAGAGGTAATAGAGACTATCAAGGGAGTTAAAAATGACCCTTCCTCTTTTAGTAACGATTACATTGTATTTCTCTTCGTCTCCGTTGCTGCCTCTACACCTCTAATCTATTCAAGTATTAACGCGCAGATCAAACCTATTACAAAAGTTGGTCATCCCTTTGCCCTTGCTCGCTCTAGCAGGCGGACGATTTCATCATGCCCTCTCACCGCCGCATGCACCGAAGTTGTACAATCACCTACATCCTTCGCATTGGCATCAGCGCCCTTTCTCAGCAGCATCTTTACGATTTCAGTATGCCCGTAATGCGCCGCAAGCATCAAGGCTGTCTCACCATCTTCGTTTTTCGCATTGACATTAGCGCCTTTAGTCAACAGCATCTCTACGGTTTCAGTATGCCCTTCCGGCGCTGCAATCATTAAGGCTGTCTTACCTCCTTTGGCTTTCGCATTGACATCAGCGCCCTTGGTTAGCAGCATCTCTACGCTTTCAGTATGCCCTTTCATCGCCGCAGACATCAAGGCTGTCCAACCTTCTTCGTCTTTCGCATTGACATGTGCGCCCTTAGCCAGCAGCATCTCTACGATTTCAGTATGCCCTTGACTTGCCGCAGCCATTAAGGCTGTCCCACCATTCTTGTTTTTCGCATTGACATCAGCGCCCTTAGTCAGCAGCATCTTTACGGTTTCAGTATCCCCTTCCGTTGCC
>QLUI01000216.1 GCA_018725345.1 Bacillota bacterium
CGCCAGCCCCTGCGGTCATCAATATTGCCCGTGGCGGCATTGGTCATGGTATAAAGCCACCAGCGTTCCTCGGGAGACAATCCCAGCCAGTTGCGAATTGCGATGGGCAAAGCGGCCGGGTCGCAGTCCTCCACCGCCCAGACCAGCACCAGCAGTTCCTTGCCCAGCAACCGTTCCAGCGGCGTTTGTCCAACCACAAAACGGCCTGCCGGCAGCTTTTGCTTTTTTAAGCGACCGTTAAACTCCGCTTGCACGGCATCCTCTAGCAGCTTCCACTTGTGCTTTGAAATTTCCGCTTTTGCTTGTGTCCCCTCGCCATACACATTCACTGTCTGCCTTACCAACTCATCCTGCCAGTCAAAGCGTTCATAGATCACTAGACTGGAGTCTTTCTTTCCGGGGATACAAACGAGAATGTGATGGCGGCTTTCCTCCGGCTGGAAGCCAAACCCGAAAACTGCCCGCTTAACACTCATTTCTGATTTATCTCTCCCTGCTTCAGCTCGGACAAACTGAGCTTCTGATCATTGGCAAAGCCTAGGAACGCTTGACCGTGCTTAAACATTGTTATGCTACATTCCAACTCCACATTGACCCTGCCACCGGCAATGAAGGAATCTTTAAGATTGGCGATAATATTTTCGATTTGTTCAGGATGCGTTATAATCTTGTCGCTCAGTATAAGTTCTATCCACCCTGCATCGCGGCCTTGGTCATCTTTTTTATGCAAAACGAGGTGGACATCTTTGACACCTTCAGCGTATTTTTTTAAGAGCGCCAACCGGTCATAGACTTCGCCGGTATCAGCTGCCCGCAGCAAACGCGAAAGCACCAGCGGTTTTGCCGGGTCGATGGCAATGCCCACTTGGCCTTTTTCAATCTTTATAGACCGGCTGTCATAAAACTCCCCGCCATATTCGGCTACTATTTGGACAAACGCAGCCTTGGCGGGTATCTTGAACTCACCGTCATAGCTGCTACCGCTGTCTTTAGGATCGCTGCCGTCTGTGGTATATTTGATCTTTACTCCCGGTTGAGATTTAAGAAGCAGATACTTTCCATCGGCTTTTTCCATTATTTTATGCTTGACCGAAATATCCCGCCTCCATTCTACCGCATCGCCGGTCGGATGCCCTGATGTGGAGTCCACGCAAAGAAACGAAACCCGAAGTTCCGCAGTTTCGAAGTTATTAGGGTCTTCGACTCTAAGTGAGGAAGTCGTTGCTACCGCCCCGACTTCATAATATAGCTTATCGCCAAAACGAGGGTGCAATCTGAGCGACACCTTGTTTGTTTCTTCATTTTCGCCCTTAACCGTAAAGGATACGCCGGTAGGCTCTTTGGCAAAAGGCCCCTTTTCCACATAATCGCCATGCTCACGCCACAAATCCTTCTGCTTGCAATCGGCCAGCAGGTTATCCAGTGTGCGCGGATGCAGCCACGTCCAGTTTATTTCTGTGGCGGCACGGTCCTTGATTTCAGACCACCGCATCTCTTTTCTGGTAAAAAGCCGCTCCTCGCATTTACGGCGCAGCGTGTCGTCAATTGGCTTGTTGGAGAACTTTTGCTTTTCCATAAGTAAACTTCTGACCTGTTCCTCGCCATTATAGTTATTGTCCTTGAACTGCATAGTAAAATCACTGCTGCGAATGCGGTCACCCATTGGGTAATAAAGCGTGGAGAAGGTTTGTTGGGCGGCGCTGAGCACCGCGGTAATTTTTTTAATGCGCGTGTCTTGTGCCAAGAGATACTGCTGATTATCCTCCGGCACTTTTTCATCGCGCATATTGGCGATTATTCTTTCAATCGCTCTTAATTGTTTGGCGGCTTCATAAAGGCGATTCATCGTATCACGACCGCCGGATAAGAACATCACCCGGTTCTTGTAGAGTGCATCATTATAAAAACGCTCCAAACTCGGATGAAGCTCTGCCCCGGGGTATGGTTCAAACAAGATGAGTGAAACTTTATCGGTAGCTAGCGTGATTTCATCAATTGCCGGGAAGATGAGCAGGCTTTGATAGCAGTCCCCCACCATTGGCTTAAACTTCTCTGCCAGAAAAGTCCTCAGCGTTGTTGTTCTAACCGTTTCATTATCGTAAGATTCAACTAAAGAATGTAGTTCTGCAATCATATTCTTGACATTTTTGAAAAGCAGTTTCCCTTCCCTATTATGCTCTAAGTACCACGCCCTCGCTTGAAACTCATCGAGCGCTCTTTTTAGCCCGGCAATATCCCTGCCCGGCTCGCACAAATTACCGATAATTTCCGGCAAAGTAAGCCCCAAGAGGGCATTAGGGACATTTGCCAGCGAAGCTACCAAGATAAGTTTGCTGACATCACCGACAAGAGCCTGCTGGTACTGGGCATCAATTTCCTCGGCAATGGCTTTGCCATTCGCGGCAATATCGTGGGCGATAGCGTTTGATAATTCCGGCTTAATCTGCGTTACAGTTGTAAGCATCGCGCTATCGTTTAAGTCAAAGTCAAAAACATTTACCAGATATTTGCTCTTTGCTTTACTTTTTTCACCTGCATAAATACCCGCAATAATCTGTCTCATCAGCCTGATAAGCCCTCTTGTTTGTTGGAAACCGGAGTTCTCTTTAAAGCGTGCATACAAGTCACGAATTGACGGATGGAACGGGTATGAATCTTTAATGCCTGCATATAGCTGATCAGGCGAGATGTTGGTATGTCCCATTTGCTTGGCTTTCGCCACCTCATCTTTGTAAGCAATTGCGACAAGGTTGATTTCTGCTGCTCCCGGCAGGGATGCAAAGAGTCTCTTTTTCAAGATATGGTACACGTCGTCAGAGCCGCTGCCGACAGGTTCTATATTTAAAGCACTACGATTGACTTCATTTTCAAGATTTTTGAATGCACCTCTGATCAACTCGCTCCCACTCTCATAAACGGCTTTTAAATCTGAAATAACAAGACACACATTTGCCAGCTGTGCTTTGCCAAGTGCGGAAAAAAGGTTTGCCAGTGCCGTTGAGGTAACCGCACATAAATCCGAATTGCCTATGGTCTTGGCCTTGGCATTTTCAAGGTAGGGCGGCAGCTCGTCTATCAGAATGAGCAGCGGGTCACCCGCCAGCAAGTTAATCCACGCAGTTTCGCCAGGCGCGGAAAGCGGGGAATAATACTGTGAAAAAGCCTGCTTCTTGCCGATTTGTTCGGCAATGGCACCCCATATGCCAAACGGTGCATCGCTCTCACGACCGCTGAAGGCAACAACACGCACTTTGCCAATTGCTTTGTATTTCCCGCTGTCAGTCATTACTTTACTGCGATACCCGGGGTTTGCCGCCAGCAAACCGAGCGCTAACATGTTATGCGTCTTACCGCCACCCATCGCTTGAGTGAGCTTGACAACACCAGTTTGCCCTTGCCTGATAAAACGATTAAAGGCAGTGTCAAAGAGCGTCTTCATTCCGTCTGTTAAATAATTTTCCTCAAAAAACGCAGCGCATTCGATCTTGCCCTCTCTGAGATCAGACAGATTTAATACATCTTCTCTTTTAGTCTCCTCAAATACACTTTCCCTCGGTTTGCACAATTCAAATAATGTCTTCACGCCTTACTCCTCAACTTTCTCAATTGTGCTTGGCTAAAGTACCAGCATAGGTCCAATATTCAATATTACTTGGCATTTCCCTTTTCAACCCACTCGTCAACTTGACTAATCTTGAATTTCTAGTGGTGAGTAGTTCA
>QLUI01000217.1 GCA_018725345.1 Bacillota bacterium
ATCTTCGTCTGCTATGGCACGGTAGTACCTGACTTTAAGGACCTTTAGGCTTACGGAGTCATGTGGGTTTCTCTCTTTCCACTCAACCCATACTTGCTTCCAGTTGAGGCGCTTGCGAAGGATAAACGAGTTTTCTTCATATGGCCGCCGAGCTAGCACGAACCCGACTAGGGATAAGTGATTCTCAAAGCTGAGGCCGTAACGCTTACGGGAGACTGGTTTTTTTGGCTTTTCACGGGAAGAGAAGTATCCCAATAACTCGACCTTCTCAAATAGTTCCCCTAAATAGGCGTTAAAGTCAGACAGTAAAACTTTTACCTCATCTTCCGGTATTTCGTCGTCGTCCTCATCTTCCGGTATTTCGTCGTCGTCCTCATCCTCCAATCTTGCGTCTTCCTCCCATTCTTCCTCAACCCGTGCACGGAAGGCTTTGGGCAAAGGTCCGCCGTACTCTCGTTCATACTTTTCATAAATGAACTTTATACCCTGTTTTAAGGCTTTGTTCATCCTTCCTTCCCTCCTTCTGGAAACAGGTATCAATTGATACCGAACTACCTTATTGTATCATAGAAGATAGAGAAGGTCAAATATTTCTACGGAGGTGCAAGCAATGAACCGTCTACGGGAATTCCGAAAGAAGAAGGGCTTATCTCAGCTGCGATTAGCGATGCTGACGAATATTCAGCCGCCCGACATAAGCAGAATAGAAAACAACTGGTTTCGTCCCTACCCTGGCTGGCGAAAACGACTGGCACGAGCTCTGGGCACGACTGAGGCTGAGCTTTTCCCGGAAGAACAGGGGAAGGTGTGAATGTGAAAGAGAAGGAAACGTTAGTCTTGAGCGTACCGGAGGCAGGACGATTACTTGGCTTGTCACGTGCAACGGCATATGCTTTGGCCAACAGCGGTGAGCTGCCTTGTCTCAGGCTGGGCAGAAGGTTAATTGTGCCGAAGGCGGCCCTGGAAAAGCTGCTGGAGAGCGCCGGCAAAGACAATGGAGGGAAGGACGAATGCTAACAGCATACGAAAAGGAAACCATCATCCTCTTCAATGAAGCTGAAGACCTGGCGGAGATATACACCCATAACAAGATGTGGCAAAAGCACCTGGAGGGAAAGCTCGGGTTGAAGCCTACAGCGACTAATAGCCATGGAGGGAAGACTTACGAGATAGACAAGGGGAGAATCAAGCCGCCAAGAGCCCCCAGAAAACTTACCACTGAGGCAAAGACTAAGCTGGCCAAGACATTGGCTAAAACACGTCGTTCTAGGCCAGGAAACACGGTTGTATTGCACGATCCTGAAACGAAAGGGGATTGACCAGGGACTAATTGGTCTGAGTAAAAAAAACTGGAGGAATTCATGGAAGCAAGAATGAAGTTCGAGGACCAGCGGCTGGACTGCTGCGATTGCGAGAAGCCGTTCATCTTCTCGGCCGGGGAGATGGCGTTCTTCTGGAGCAAGGGGCTGACCCAACCAAAGCGGTGCAAGGAATGCAGGGAGCGGCGCCGGCTCACACTGGTGCAGGCCAGGCCGGGAGGTGAGCGATGAAAGACAAATTCTCCTTGGCCTTCAAATTGTTGACCTTGGGGTATTCTGTCATACCATCTGGTGGTGGAGACAAGGGTAAGTCACCCTTAGTCACATGGCAGGAATGGCAGGGGAAAATACCGGACGAAAACCAACTGTGCGGTTGGGAGACTACCCTGCATCCTGTTTTGTGGGGCATAGTCACCAACGACCATATAGCCGTCCTCGATGCCGATATACCGAAGGTTAGAGCCGAACTTGAAGCCACATTAGGCAAACCCCACGTTATAACACCACGAGGCGGCGGGCATTGGTATATTGACACGACAGAACACCCTATAAAAACAGTTGCTGGGCTGCTGCCAGGTGTTGACGTGCGGGGTGTGGGTGGGTTCGTTAATATAGTGGGTGATAAATACCAGATATTACAGCTGCCGGTGCCAGGTACACTGATACCATGGGAGAAACTTCCAGAGCACGTATTGAAGGCACTAAAAAACGATGGCAAGTCCGGACCAAAAGCAAAAGATGGCAAGCCAATAACCGAACCACAACGCAATGCCCGCCTCACAAGCATAGCTGGTGCCATGCGGCGACAAGGGGTAGACCCCACCGCTATTGAAGCCGCACTACTGGAGATAAATACCAGACAATGTCGGCCGCCTTTAGCTGAGCGTGAGGTCTCGACAATAGCTGCCAGCATCGGCAAATATGAGCCGGGGGCGGATCAAAACTCACAAGCCGATGTAGCCCTGAGATGCCTGGCAGATGTCCAGGCCGAATTGGTGTCGTGGCTCTGGTTTCCTTATATCCCCCTGGGCAAGCTCACACTTTTGGAAGGCGACCCCGGCATTGGCAAAAGCTGGGTCAGTCTGGCAGTTGCAACGGGCGTGTCTCTGGGCCAGGGTTTACCGGGGGCTGAAAGCCAAGAGCCGCAGGCAGTTGTTTTGGCTTCAGCTGAGGACGGGTTGGGGGATACCATCAGACCCAGGCTCGATGCTATGGGGGCAAACGTTGCGAACATCCACGCCATCGATGGGACGCTTACCTTTGATGACGGCGGGTTGTTGATGCTAGAAAATTTTATCCAAATGCGGCATCCTGCACTCGTGATACTTGATCCGCTCGTTGCGTACCTGGGGGCGACAGTTGATCTTCATCGAGCTAACGAGACACGGGCAGTCATGGCTAAACTGGCTGATATAGCAGAAAAATACCGGTGCGCAATCCTGGCCATTCGCCACCTTACCAAAGGGGGGGCGCTTAAGCCCATCTATCGGGGATTAGGCTCGATCGACCTCACTGCGGCTTGCCGCTCCGTTCTTTTGGCAGGGTCTGACTCTAATGATTCGCAAAAGCGGGGGATCGTTCAGATAAAGTCCAACCTAGCTCCTATGGGAAAAGCTATCGGTTTTGAGTTAAGGGAAGGCGTTTTTTATTGGACTGGAGAGAGCAGTTTGACCTGGCAGCGTATCCTATCGGCAGAGGATAGCGAAGGAAAATCCGCATTAGAGAATGCCATTGAGTTCCTTAAAGACGAGCTGGCAGACGGGGTGTTACCTGCTAAAGACATGTGCGGTAATGCTGAGGCTATAGGAATTTCTAAGCGGACACTAGATAGAGCCAAAGCCCAGCTTGGTGTGACTTCACGGAGGCAAGGCGGGGTCTGGGTCTGGGAATTGACAGATCAAGGTTGCCAAGATATTCCCCCCGGTGGTGAAAAACAAAGCTACGGAGATCAAGGTTGCCAAGACTGCCAAGTAGGGGATTTGGCAACCTTGCCCCAAATTGAATCTAATAAAGAGGTTGTAATGAAAAGACTTGGCAATGTTGACGCACCCCCTGGTATACCCCTAAATCATGAGGCCGTCCTGGGTATGCCAGTTGAGAAGGCTCTTGAGATATGGCGTTCCGAAGGCGCTCCGGTAATTCACTTGGCCCCGGGTGAAAATTGCTTTGACTTGCGGGAGCTGCTGTCTAAACCAGATACACCGGGGGAGCACCTGGAGGTTATCAAGACCTGGCTTGCCTCGAAAGACCAGAAAAGGGGGGGTGTCAGTTTCGCAGATATCTGCAAAAGGTAGAAAGTGAAAGTAAAAGGGCAACAAGGCAGGTGCGTAAAATGAGATATACAAAGCTGACAAATGCAGTGAACCAAATTATGTCCGCCTATACTGT
>QLUI01000218.1 GCA_018725345.1 Bacillota bacterium
CCATATCACCGTGGCGCTTCATCTTTTTGTTTGGTGCGGCGACCTACTGGGTGGTCATCGCTAGCGGCAACACCGTAACCGGTGGGACGAGCGACTGGAGCGTACGTGACCTCTTAAACGGCGTGCTCGTGGTTCCCTTGGCAGGACTAGGGTTGCAAATGGCAGCATTATTGAGCATACCGGCACCTCGGTTTAAGGTGGGGAGGCGCATGGTTCCCTCCTTAGTCGGGATTGGTCTGGGAGTATTGGTGGTAGCTCTAGTACTTCCGCTGCTCATGGCTGCTGACGCGGGTGGTTTTAGCGTCATTGGCCAGTGGTTGGCCCGGTTTGATTTTGGTCTAGAGATTTCCGGGTTTTTGTGGGCGCAACTATTCCTTAGCATCCCAACCGCAGCCTATATCTTTGCCCTGCTGGTGGGCAATGCTTACCGGGGCAGAGGGCGGCGAGGCGAAAGAGCAGGTAAAGGCGTAGATGCAGCCATGCAGTATCGCGTGATGCCCGTTGCGACCGCTGTCGCCCTTTTGAGCGTCGTGAACCTGTTATACGCGACCTTTATCCTCACCCAGTTGCCGTATTTCTTTGCGGCCTTTTTCGGGCAATTGCCACAAGGTTGGGCCTCCTATGCCGAATTTGCCCGTCAGGGGTTCTTCGAACTGTGCGCGGTCGCCCTAATCAATCTCGCGCTCATCCTCGGTGTGCATTTTACAGCGGACATAAGCAAGGCTACCGGCACAGTCGCTAGGGCGTTGCTTAGTCTGCTTCCTGCTCTCACCTTGGTGCTCGTAGCTACTGCCATGAGCAAGCTCTGGCTCTATGTAGACCAATTTGGTCTAACCATGATGCGGGTTAAACCGGCGGCGATATTACTGTTTTTGGCAGTGGTCTTCGCTTGCCTAGTCGTAGGCGACAGGGCAAGGTTCTCGAAAATGCGGGTGGCAGTAGCGACGGGAGTAGCGATCATGCTCGCGCTCTCGTGGCTAAATGTCGAGGGCAGGGTCGCGAACTATAATGCCGACCGATACTTGGCAGGCACTCTGCCGCATTTTGATGTCGCTGTGCTGAGAGCAGCCGATGTCGCCGGTGTGGAGGTAGCCCTGCGGCTAATTGCCGCGACCGATGATATTGGGCTCGAGGCAGAACTGCGCAGCTTTCTGCGCTCGGTCGCTGAACGTGATGCCTCGCTACTGGCAATGGACGATTATGGTTTGGGGTCAACCATCTGGGTCGACACCCTACAGCGTCGTCTGGCGCGTGCTGCGGCGTCAGATTTGCGAACGCATGTCAGCCTTCGGGAGGTTGTGGCTTGGGTGGCGCGCCAACCTCATCCCCCGACTAGTTTGCCGCTAAAGGCGCTCACTTACGAGAACCGGGTACTGGTGGTGTACGATGTGTTTTTCCCCTATGTTGCGATGCTGGAACAGCAACAGCAGTCAGATACACACAGCGTTTGGGTAGTCGACCTGAAGAGCGGGGATGTTCTGCTGGGCGATTACCAGGTGCAAGGTTCACCTTCGGTGGGGATCTTTGGTTTATCGCCGAGTGGCACTCGGCTGGGACTTGTGCTGGCTAATGTCCCTCGCGATGCCCAGCACGTTTCCGTAGGTTTCGTGGACCTAGCTACACAAACGCCTGTGATTGTTTCGGTGACACAGGCGACTCATGGCCCTATCGCGCGGCCGCGCTGGTCGCCGCAAGGTCGGTTTATCTACTATGGAGCAGAGCAACCCATGAGTTCTCCCGCGTTTACCTTCGGGCTGGTAGGAGAGTGGTGGCATGACCTGAATATTGGCGGCACAGTTAGTCGTGCACCCGCGGTGCAAGTGACCGGAAGAGACCTCACTCCAGATTTGTTCCCGGCCCCAGTTGCGCCCATAGGTGATTTTTACCCTTGGATAACTAATATTGTTTGGGAAACAGACGAAACCGCACTGCAGTTTACTACTGTAGCGCGGTTGGGCGTCGATTCGCGGCAATTTCAGCAGGCCTTTGACAGGCAAAGAGTGCGACAAGAACTAGGCGAGGCGCGCTGGCGCATCAATGCCGACGGGACCGACTTGCGCTTGCTCGAGGTTCATCGTCCTGAATGATGTCAAGCATCCTCTTTCAGGCGGTCAATGGTGACTAGCGAATTTTCGATGTCTAGACCGTAGCCGCCTATGTCAAGTATCAAATCACAGTTATATTCTCGACTTGTGCAATTATACCCGCCAACTTAAAAAGCGCAAGAATGCGATAAACCCGGAATAAGCGACGGAACCCCTGTCGCGAAAGGACGGAAAACCGCGACCAAGCATGCGCTAGTGGGTGTCAGGCGCGCACGATAACTGCGACACCATCCGGCACCACGGTGACCGAGGCGTCATGGCCCTTGATTTGATAAGCTAACTGCAGGGCTTCTTCAAGGGTGTGGGCATGGGTCATGTGCATGTCGGTGATGTGCTGCTGTTTGGTTTTCTTTCCTTACCATACTCATTTTGTAGCCGCTACACAGAGACTTATCCCCAAAACTAAATAGTAGTTTTGCACCGCTCCCAGTATATCCACTTGTCAAATGATTGTGACCTCTTGTACGCTGCGGTCGAAAAAAAACATACCAGCGGGCTGTACCGGTGTGTTTCATTTAAGCTATTCAATTGCAATCCTGACTGAGTTATCGATTTTTTCTGTTTTGGGCACTGTGATGATCAGCAGTCCCTCCTCAAGCTTCGCTTGTATGCCTTTGGCATCCGAATCCCTTAAGAATACATTGCGGGACATGGAAATAAGGCGTCTTTCTCTATGGATATAATTTTTATCCTTCTTATCGGTCTCTTCCTTTTTGGTAACCATAATATTGAGCCGCCCATCGTTAAGTGAAACGTCAATATCTTTCTTCTTGATTCCAGGGAGTTCCGCCTCAACAATATATTCTTTCTCATTTTCTTGCACATCGATCTTAAATGTCTCCGGCGAGGCTTCTTGTAAACGGCCATGCTTCAACAAAAAAGTCGTCAAGCATGTTTTGGAAGCCATCAAAGTTTGTGCGAAGGAGACTATTATCTCTTTTGTTAAAAGGAACTAATCCTGTCATGATCAACAACTCTTTGATTTTTTTATATATTAACGCTCGGCCCAATCAGCGTTAATAAGCAATTTTTGCCTGGAAATGTAAAAAAACTCTAATGTTGAATTTACACTCAATATTAAAAACTTTCTTTGTTAGCGCTCGCGTGATGTGAGTGCTAACAATTTCATTGTATTGATTTTCTTTTAATTTTCAAATGTCAATAAAGCAAAAATAAGATCATACCAGTTGATTACAGATAGTTATTTGAACTTATCTTCTTATATCATTAAATTTCTTATTTTTACTTAAATTCGTAATTTAAAAAAATGTAGGTCTACTCTGCCCCACTAATTGGACACTAAAAACCAAATGAAGTAATACCTACCATAAAGATCCAGTTATATTAAGGCAACCAACGCGGCTAACCTCCTTTACAGAGGGTGCAGGTATGCGGAAAAAGAGAAATCTTCCTCGGTGGAACTGTGTAGTATGCTACGAAAAAAAGGATGTCAGGTCAAAGCCGAGCGCAACTTAGTCCTGACTTTATCGCCGACCGAAACATAGAGATCCATTAGTTCCAATAAACTAAAGATACCAAAATAGGATCCGGCATAGACTGCGATCGATGGTTTGTTATTCTTTGGCAC
>QLUI01000219.1 GCA_018725345.1 Bacillota bacterium
CCTCCAGCGCCGATGGTACTTGGGACGTAGGTCCCTGGGAGAGTAGGTCTCCGCCAGACTAATTTTTGCGCGCATCGCTTTTTATGAGCGGTGCGTTTTGTTTGTGCGCCCGATATATGCGTATTCTAACAGGAAGTCAGACGCCATCAAACATTGTTGTCGAGGAAATTACACACTATTTTGGACTTGACTAATTAATAAGAAGTGTTAAAATATGTACAAATAGGTTTAAGTTTTATAAGAAGTGTTAAAATATGTACAAATAGGTTTAAGTTTTATAAGGAGGAGTGTTAGCGTGAAAAAGTGTTCTGAGAAATTCATCAAAGGAGTCTGGGAAACCCGAATTGATGTTAGAAATTTCATTGTGACGAACTACACACCCTATGATGGAGATGAGAATTTTCTAAGCTCTGCTACCGAAAGCACAAAAAAGGTCTGGCAGAGAGTGGAGAAGTTAATTTCTGATGAGAGAAGTAAGGGCGGAGTATTAGATATAGATGCTGATGTCCCCTCCTCCATCACTGCCTTTGGTCCAGGTTATATAGACCGGGAACACGAGAAGATCGTTGGAATTCAGACTGATGTTCCTTTGAAGAGAGCTATCAAGCCTCAAGGAGGAATACGAATGGTGGAACAGGCAGTCCAGATGTATGGGTATCAGTTGAATCCAGAAGTGAAAGAAATTTACACCAAGTACAGGAAAACTCATAGCGATGCTGTATTTCAGGTATATACACCGCTGATGAAAAAGTTAAGAAGCCACGGCATTATCACAGGACTTCCAGATTCCTACGGCCGAGGCAGAATTATTGGTGATTACCGTTTAGTAGCCCTCTATGGGGTCGACAGGCTCATTGAGGATAAAGAGAAGTTCTTGAGTGATATGAGCAGTACTATGACAGAGGAGTCGATTCGCCTCAGGGAAGAGATTGCCGAGCAGATTAGTGCCCTGGAAGAGTTAAAAGTAATGGCTGGTAGCTATGG
The DNA here is from genome assembly GCA_018725345.1 of Bacillota bacterium. GTDB lineage: Bacteria > Bacillota > Dethiobacteria > Dethiobacterales > Dethiobacteraceae > GPS1B09. The sequence continues at coordinate 985 of QLUI01000219.1, forward strand.
ATATGACGTCTCACATCCAGCTAAAAATGCAGAGGAGGCGATACAGTGGACTTACTTTGCATATCTTGGTGCGATAAAAGAACAAGACGGGGCCGCAATGTCACTCCCAGGAGTGGATGCATTCTTCGATATTTATCTGGAAAAGGATATTGAAAATGGGTTGATCAATGAGGAAGAGGCGCAAACACTTATAGATAATTTTGTTATCAAGTTGAGAATTATCCGTCATCTACGTACCGAGGAATATAATCAGCTCTTTGCTGGTGATCCTGTCTGGGCTACAACCGTGCTAGCAGGTATGGCAGAGGATGGTAGGCATATGGTTACCAAAACCAGTTATCGACTCTTGCATACTCTGGTGAATCTGGGACCTGCTCCTGAACCCAATTTAACTATCTTGTGGACACCTGATCTTCCAGAAAACTTCAAGCGATATGCTGCCAGCCTGTCGATTAAGACGAGTGCCATTCAATATGAAAACGACGATCTCATGAGACCTATCTTAGGGGATGATTACTGCATATCCTGCTGTGTATCAGCCATGAAGACCGGGAAAAAAGTGCAACTCTTTGGTGCACGATCTAACCTTGCAAAGCTTCTCCTACTTTCAATCAATGGTGGAAGGGATGAAATGACAGGTGAACTTCTGGGTCCTGAGATGGAACCATTAAAAGGACCAAATCTTGATTATAACGAAGTAAGGGAACGGTTCTCTTTTTATATGAAATGGTTGGCGGAGTGTTACGTTAATACCATGAATGTCATCCACTATATGCACGATAAATACAACTACGAGAGGTTGCAGATGGCACTTCATGATCCTGATGTAGGTCGCTACATGGCATTTGGATTGGCTGGATTATCGGTCGTTGCTGACTCTCTTTCTGCAATTCGTCATGCATCTGTAATACCCAAGACCAACGAAGAAGGACTGATCGTAGACTATGAAGTTGATGGAGACTTCCCTAAATATGGTAATGACGATGATCGTGTTGATAAGATAGCTGTTGAAGTAGTGAAAGAATTTTCCGAAAATCTCAAGAAATACCCTGTTCACAGGAAAGCAGAGCATACGCTCTCTATTCTTACCATTACGAGTAATATCATGTATGGTAAACAGACTGGAAACACACCAGATGGTAGGAGAGCTGGGGAACCATTCGCACCCGGTGCCAATCCTATGCATGGCAGAGATATCAGTGGTGCCATTGCATCCCTGAATTCGGTTGCAAAATTGCCTTACGAAAGTTGTTTGGATGGAATTTCTAATACATTTACATTGGTTCCTTCTGTCCTGGGTAAAAGCTCTGAGGAAAAAATTAATACTCTTGTAGCCCTTTTAGATGCATATTTCGATCGCAAGGCTCACCATATTAATGTAAATATACTTCACAGAAAAATCTTAGAGGATGCTATGGATCACCCCGAAAAATATCCTAATCTTACAATCCGGGTTTCAGGATACGCAGTAAATTTTATCAAGCTAACTCCTAAACAACAGCGGGAAGTTATCTCGAGAACGTTCCATGGGAACATCTAAATTCGCATCTTTGAAGGGCAGGATACATTCTTTTGAGAGTTTCAGTGCTTTGGACGGGCCAGGGATACGATATGTTTTATTTTTCTGTGGTTGCCCTTTGCGTTGCATATTCTGCCATAATATAGATATGGTAGAATGTTTACCTGGCACTTATGGGGAATATTCGGTGTCAGAAGTGATAAACAAAGTTGAACGGGCCCGAACCTATTTTGATAGGTCTGGAGGTGGTGTCACTCTCTCGGGAGGTGAACCTTTTTTCCAGCCAGACTTCATGCGAGAGCTGCTAAAGGAATTCAAACAAAGAAACATTCACACTGTTGTTGACACCAATCTTTACACCTCTGCTCAAAAAATTAAAGAGATAAGCAAATGGGTGGATCTATTCCTTGTTGGACTTAAACACATTGATAGCAATAAACATAAACAATTAACGGGTCAGGATAATTTCCTCATTTTAGAAAATATTGCTTATCTTAACTTTTTAAAAAAGCCTTTTTGGCTGCGTTATGTTGTTATACCAGGCATAACTGATAATAAAGATGATATCATGCGTTTAGCTAAATTTCTTCACCACTTTAATTATCTAGAATGGGTAGAACTATTGCCTTACCATAGTATGGGAATTCAAAAGTGGAAAAGTCTAAATAAGCCTTATGCCTTGCCCCATGTTGTGCCACCTACAAAAAAAGAGATGGACCAGGTAAAACAGATATTTCGAGCATTAAATGTGCCTGTTCTGCCTGAAGGGGATGTAGAAAGGTGAGAGATTTTGGTGACATGTGATAGAGAACCCAATTTTTAAATCTCATAGCTAGCTAATCATCTATGTCAGAAGGTGAACTGGGCCGGTTAATCCAGGCCGCCGTTGGGATAGCTGGAGGCTGTGGCATAGATAGGAATTTTGTTTTTGCGGCAATCACATATTATCACTATTGTCGCCGCCCACCCACCGTGTCGGTGCGGGAGCGGTTTTTTCTTGCCCGTTTTGACGGAGTCGTGGCATAATGATATGAAATTTAAGCAAATCTGTAAAAGGGCAAGGATGGTATTATTGTAAGACACCAAGCAGCAGCACGCTAAATATTAAAACATCTTGCAGGAAATGAATAATTAAAGCCCATCCAATTCCTT
>QLUI01000022.1 GCA_018725345.1 Bacillota bacterium
GGTTTGCAGGGATGCGGCGATAAACTTTAACGCCTTGTCTTTTAGTTCTGTGTCAGCGGCAGCCAACTGAAGAGAAGCTTCCTTAACTTGGCTTGCCAGTTCATCCATTTTCATGACGACCTAAGCCCCCTTGAACTATTTGAAATCAGCCTAATGTTATATTTTTTCATAAGAATTTGCATAGGAAATTGTTTCATTCAAGAAAGCTACGATCCTATGCAAGGGGGTTGTTTTGGGGGAATCCCCCTTATTCTTGTTGTTATTATATCTAACTAAAAGCCTTTTGTAAACCATTGCGCAATGCTATAAACTCTTAATTTATAAGCTAATCTTTATGTACTGGTTTACACCAAACCGTGGTAAAGACAGGGAAAGCGTTCTCTTTCACCCAGGCAAAGGTAGAAACGATTGAATGAGCTGGTTGGCTCCAAGAACATAGTAGCGCATCGCTTGGTTTTTAATAAAATGTCCCTGTTGGTCAAACAAAGAAAAACATCTTCTGGTTTCTTTTTTGTGCTTAAAAAAGTATTCTCCAGAGATAGTCAGAACATCGCAATCAGCTATTGTTTGAGGAGTAACAAATACAACAGAATTTAATCAGAGTTGGAGGCATTCATTCAGGCACTCTAAAAGGCTGATATTTCACGCATTGCGGCTAAAATGGCGGCCACATCGTCTGCCGTATTTTGATAGCCCAAGGAAAACCTTACTGTTCCTTGCGGGAATGTGCCTATTGTTTTGTGAGCTAGTGGCGCGCAGTGCAGACCGGCTCTGGTTTGAATTCCATAAGCCTGGTCCAGCATAAAACATAAGTCACCACAATCTATCCCTGCCATGTTGACTGAGACGGCGCAAACAGATTTAGCTACTTCTTTAGTCCCGTAAATCGTGACGCCGCTAATTTCAGCTAAGCCAAAAAGCAGTGTTTCCATTAGTGAGGTTCTTTGCTTACTAATTGCCGCTAAACCAGTATCGGAGATCATGCGCACACCGGCTGCCAAACCGGCAATCCCCGGCATATTTTGTGTGCCGCTTTCGAATTTGTCGGGCAAAAAATCCGGTTGATACTCGTCTTCCGATCGGCTTCCGGTACCTCCTTCTACGAATGGTCTTGTAACGGCTGCCGCTCGTTGGCTGATGCAAAGTCCGCCGATTCCCGGCGGCCCTAGGAGGCCTTTATGACCAGTAAACGCCAAATAGTCACACTGCAATGCAGCAAAGTCAACTGCTTCTGTGCCGGCAGTTTGTGCCGCGTCTACGCAAAAAAATGTATCTGTTCCCGCCAGGATTTCCCCCGCTTCATAAACAGGAAGGATTGTCCCTGTTACGTTGGAGGCATGTGTGAGAACAACAAGCCGTGTACTTGGCCGTAGCGCTCGGCGAAGTTTAAGCAGATCCAAAGTTCCGTCCTTTGCACACTCAAGCTGTTCAACTAAAACATTTTCTTCTCTTGCTAAACGGGAGAGCGGTCGTACAACGGCATTATGTTCCATGGAAGAAATCAACACATGATCTCCTTCTGCCAGCAAGCCCTTGAATACCAGGTTAAGCGATGTAGTCACGTTTGGTGTGAAAATAATCTGTTCTGGTTCTGGAACCGCAAAAAAGCGAGCCAACAAGACTCGTGCCTCATAAACCATTCTGGCTGCTTCCAGCGACCTATGATAAGCCCCGCGTCCCGGGCTACAGCCAATGTCTCGCAGATAATGGAGCATATTTTCCACAACTGCCGGCGGCCTGGGAAATGTCGTAGTGGCATGGTCGGCGTATATTTCCCTCATCATAGAGCCTCCTGACGAAAAAATGTTTTCAGGTTTGCGTAGAGCGCGCTGACAGCCGGCGAAAAAACCCGCTTTTTATGATAGACAAGCCAAAATTCCCGTGTCAACCTTTGACCGGTAAAGGGACGAATATCTAACAGACCAAAGTCGGCATACTCTTCCACCACGAAGCGGGAGATGACAGTCAGACCCACTGCCTGCCTAACAGCCTGTTTGATGGTTTCCTGATTATCAAAGATTGATACCTTGAACTGCTCCAATGAATTACCGGCGCTTCGTAATTCCCGTTCAAAAAGAGAGCGCGTTCCGGAACCCGGTTCCCTCAATAGTATCTTTCGCCCGATCAAATCGTTCCCAGTCAGCGAATCGTATTGTAAAAGGTCGTTATATTCCTCCCGCCGGGGAATTGCTACAACCAGTTCATCCTCAAGAATTGGCTCGAAAACGAGATGAGGCAGTTGGCTCTTCTCCCCCACTACTCCCAAAGGGTAGTGGTAGCGAAAAACATCTTCACATGCTTGGCGTGAATTTTCCTGACGTAAGCTGACAGAAACGGCAGGGTACTGCGTCTCAAAGGCTGCGACGGCTCGAGGTAACAGGTATTGGCAGGGAACGGAACTGGCAGCTACAATCAACGTTTCCTCCCCCAATTCTCCTCCCCCTTGCAGCTCTGCTAATGCCACCGTACGCATGTCCAACATATCACGGGCATAGCGGTAAAGAGATTCCCCTGCTTGGGTAAGAAGCAATTCACTTTTGCCCCGATCAAACAGAGGCATACCCAATTCTGTTTCCAGGTTTTTTACATGGGCGCTGACTGTGGGCTGGCTTAAAAATAGAATTTCTGCGGCACGGGAAAAGGAACGATGGCCTACAACCATTACAAATGTTTCCAATTGATAAAACTCCACTGTCATACCCACCTTTCTGCTTTTTATTATATTGTTCGCAAAAGATTGTGTTAAATCCTGCCTGCCAGGCAAAGTAAATCGCAAGTCGGGTGAGAAAGACTTGATCAGAGCAACCAGAGCATACCAATAACTATAAGGCAATAAAACTTGCAATTTACCGCAAACACATACGACAAAGATTAATCTACCAAAACAGCTTCTCTTATGTTATACTTGGATACGATGATAGAAGGGCAGTTAGATAAAATAAGGAGTTGGTTAGCCTGGACCAGCCTGCTTTGATTGCGCATTACTTTTTTACTATTTTACGTTACGCCTTGTTTGCCCGAATTCTGCTCTCCTGGATTCCACATAATCCGGACAATACTTTGCTGAAAATACTCTACGAAGGAACCGAACCGCTTTTGGCGCCGTTTCGCCGCCTGATGCCGCGCAGCGGCTTGCCGATTGATTTGTCACCGCTAATTGCCATGCTAGTTTTAAGTATCATCCATCAAACAGTAGTCAACGCCCTGTCACGCATTTAACCTGGAAAAAACCTCCTGCAAATAGAAGATTGCAGGAGGTTTTTATTTTTTTTAATTTTAATAATATCATCTCATTCAGGGAAGCTACGATCCTATGCAACTGGGATGTTTTGGGTGATTCCCCCTTATTCTTGTTATGAATAATCAGCGCCAATAGAAAAAACCTAATGATTGACAAACGGTAAAAAATAGTATATATTTTAGTTGTCAGTAATTAATACTAATTAGGAGGCAAGATAATGGATCTAGTAAATGAAAATAAAGTTGGTATTTGCCTAGGAACTAGCGTAATTGATGAAGTTAGTAATGAATTTAAAGGAGAAAGCTGGGAAGTAGGCATCTACTTAGCAATGGCTCGTCAAGCACAACGGGAAGGCTATCCAGAAGTAGCCCTTGTTTTAAAAGAAATCGCTCTGGAAGAAGCAAACCATGCAGCTCTTTTTGCAGAGCTTTCCGGCAGAATAACCACCAGCACTAAAGAAAATATAGAAAAAATGCTTGCTGGTGAAATTTCTGCTAACAAAGGTAAAAGGGAAGCAGCCATCAAGGCTAAAGATGCCGGACTTGATCACGCTCATGATATTTTGGATGAAACCAGCCGTGATGAAGGCCGTCACGCCAGAGCGTTGCAGGGTTTGCTCAAGCGTTACTTTTAGTAAAGAAGCACATATCACCTGATATTCTACTCCTAAAAGAAGTCTTATAGAAGCCACTTCTTTTAGGGTTTTTTTTAGAATTTAAGCTCTGGATAGCCTGGGATCTGGAGTTTTATTAATGCCAATTCAGCCATAGCCCTATAGCCGTCGAAATTAGGGTGACAGCCATCGGTAGTCAGTTCGACTTTAAAGCGGTTATCCTCATCAAGAAATGCTTTGTGAAAAGGAATAAGCGGGATATCTTCTTTTTTAGCTATTTCCTGAATAAACGCGCGATACTCCGCTAAAATACCCTCTACCTGAGGCTCGCCCACAGGAGTAGGTGTGCCAAGTATAGGATAAATTTTGTGTTCAAGGCAGCGAATACATATGCCCTTGATATTTTTAGTCACGGTGCGTAAATCTTGCGCCCAGTAGGCATCATTTGTTCCGCCGAGCAGCAGCAGATGGCTAGGATTGTAGTTAAAGGCCAAAGAAAGCCTGTGCAGCATCAAAGCGGTGGTATCGCCATTTTTTCCCCCGTTGATGATAGTTAAACCTGTCTTCTGTGCCAATATTCGAACCCATGAAAATTCCGGACCATAGGGAAACCCGTACGTAATTGAGTCTCCCAGTGCATAGAGCTTGATTTTCATCTTTAATCACCCGCTATTTTCCTTCTCTGCAGTCTCCTGTTTTTCCTGCTATTGGGCAGTTCCAACGCGATATTTATACGGAACAGATCGATAGCTGTCTTGTGAAAGCATTTCCCTGCTTATTTCTTCCCCGTTCAGTTTTGTGACTCGCCAAACAGTTACATGATAGCCTGGTTGACCTTTTTTGAGCTGTTCCTGAACTCCTTTTGGCAAATCCGGAGTCATGATAATTTCCTCTTCTGCATCGATACTGGCAAGATCTGTTGTCAGTATCGAAACTTCATGCCCTGGAATCGTTTTGCCATAAAAAGTAACAGTTAGTTTGTTGCCGTCAATGAATGTCCGCAACCAAACGGCGTGGTTGCGTTCATTCAGAAATTTTAGGTCAATCCAGCCGTAGGAGATGGTGGCATCACGACCTGGAGGCAGGTAAGTCACGGCTAAAGCATGATTTCTGCGCTCCAGAATACTAAGATCGGCAAGCAAAATTGCATTGTATAATGTGGAAGATACCTGGCAAATGCCACCGCCTATTCCCTCCACCAGTTCGCCGCCAACGATAACCAGCGCTTCTCTATATCCCCTCTGAGCCGTAGCTTTTCCTACCACCTCATTAAAAGAAAACTGGCCGTCTGATAGAACCAGTGTTTTATCAATAGCTTTCGCTGCTAGCTTAATATTATGATTTCTGTTTAAATTTTCAGCAGTAAAGTTGGTGCTAAACATTGCTATCGGTTCCCGTACGTTCAAACTTTCCAGATAGGCTGCTGTTATCGCTGCAATCAGCGGCATTTCTGCGAGGGAAAGACTTTCCAACTCGGAATAGTTTTCCAACCCCTGCGAAAGTGCCGCCAAAGTTGCAGCCAGATCTAGTTCCCTTCCAATTTTGTCCGGAATGATTTCCACCAGTTTTCTATCATCGGAGAGCTTAAATAAGGCATCTAATTATTTTGCATAGTTAAAGAAATGACGGACAAAATAACAATGAACCTCACAGGCGGCCGAAAGTCCAGAGTAAATGGCTCAGTTTACTTTTGACTTACAACACACCAACTGTGAGGTTCTTTTTTTACTCTTGCAGGGTGCAGAGGGACCGTCATGCCGCCTGCGGGGTGGAAATCCCTAGCGGTTAAAAATGACGCGTCTTATGCAAAAAAAAAAGCAAAGCGCCTTTTTTATGAGCATGCTACTCTTGCGCGGATTAAGCTTAAAAAGTGTGTAATGTGTACTATTCAATCACTACCATTAAATCACCGGTATTTACACTCGCGCCTTTGGCAACAGCAATTTCTTTAATCGTACCGGCGACCGAAGCAGTCACTTCATTTTCCATTTTCATTGCTTCCAGAATTAACAAAACATCTCGACAGTTTACAGTTTGACCGATTTCTACCATGATATTGAGCACTACACCAGGCATAGGAGAATAAACCGCATCTCCGGAGACAAGCGTCTGTTTGGCAGGAGCAACATGGGCAGCTTTTTGGTTAAAGCTATTTGGAGCGTTTGCCGGTTTAGTTGCTTCTACAGATTGAGGAGTAGTTCTTACGGTAGGAGCAACTCCCAATTCTTCCACAGATACATCATAAGCCAGACCGTTAACAGTTACACGAAAAGCTCTCATTAGTTTTTTCTCCTTCGCAAGATAGCTAAATCTTGACGCTTTTCTATTAGTCTTAGTCTGCCTGCAACTGTCCAGAAGGAACTGTTAATTTTGGGGGGGGCAGGTTTTAATGAGCTGACTATAAATTGATTTGCCGATATATTTAGATATGCTGAAATCGCCGCCGCAATGGCTGCAACAATTTCCGGAGCAACTCCTGTCTTCTGTACTTCGTCCGAAAGCGTTACGGAGGAAACTCCTTTAGTAGGGTTGAATTTAGCCGACCCTGCTAAACCTAGCAAACTGTCATCCATTGTATATTTCCTCCTTCCAAAAAAGCTTTTTTTTGTTTAATCATGCTCTGCTCCTACCAAGGCTCTGGCAAAATCGGGACAACGCAGTTCACAAGGTCCGCAGCCACTACAAGCGGCCGGATCTTTCGGGTATGGCTTGCCGTCTTCTCCTATTGCTAAAACATTTTTTGGACAAACGCTATCGCAAATGCCGCACTGTTTGCACCATTTTTTATTTATCTTGGTTTTTCTTTTGGGTTAAGACCCCACCTCTAAGCGAAGCGTAGGTGGGAATTTTTAATCAGGTGGAGTAGACTCTCCACCTGATTCCCCGATGTTTCAGCAAAGCTTAAACGAGTTCACTATAATTGAGTGGTTCTTTTTGCTCACAATACCTCCCGCTAATTTAACCCAAAGAAAATACCTGCGAACTAGTATTTTGTCAGATTCAAGTTAATTCGACTAAAGCTTAGAAACTCCTTTTTTCATTATTTCTGAATTTTGCAGCATTTGCAGTCGATTCTCCCGGAAATCCTTAAACTCACTGGCAGCAAGACCACAATTTGCCAAAGTAGAAGTGTGACCAACTCCTGAGCCATGAAAATCTGATCCGCCACAAATAAATAGGCGAAGCGATTTTGCTAATTGTCGATAGTGTCCAGACTGTGAGGGGTTTTGGTCCGGATGATATACTTCCAACCCTTGCAAACCATGAGAAATAAATTCAGTCAGCAAGCTATCCTTGCGTGACAAATAAGGATGTGCCCAGGCTGCCAAACCACCGGCTGACCTGATTATTGCTATTGCCTCTTGTGGTTTTAGTTTGTAGCGCTCCACATATCCAGGCATCCTGTAACCCAGCAGATCATTGAATACTGCCTGCGCGCTTGGCAAATACCCTTTCTCTACCAACGCTCTAGCCACATGAAGACGCCCGGGGGCAGCTTTGCCGGCAAAATCCAGCACATCTCCCAAGCTGATTAGATAACCTAATGAGTTAAGTTTTTTAACCGTCTTTTCTGCTCGACTAAAACGGCTCTCTTGTAATATTTTTAATAAAGCAATTAAGTCGGAATCGGTATGATCAATATAAAACCCCAGAATATGAATTTCTCTATCATCAATCTCCGTACTAAGTTCTATCCCAGGAATGATTTCAGGCAGAGTATTTTCAGAAGCATTCATAGCGCTACTTATGCCATCAATCGTGTCATGATCTGTAATAGCAATGGCTGACAATCCAAGCTTACCCGCTTTTTTTACAATCTCAACGGGCGATAGTAAACCATCACTGGCGGTTGTATGGATATGCAAATCGGCTACTACATTCATCAGCGCCCCCCCGGTTCCATATTTTTTTTAATAACCCGAAGAAAGTTTTCCCCCAAAATCTGTTTTACCTCTTTGGAGGAAAAGCCGCGCCGCAACAGTGCCTCTGTAAGTATTGGCAGCCTTGAAACATCATCTAGTCCAGTCACTACAGTTGAAATCCCATCATAATCAGAGCCTAATCCTAAAATGCCAACACCAAAACGATCTGCGATATAACAAAAATGATCGAGTAACGCCTCTATGCTGCAAGTAACTGAATTAGCGACAAAAGGCGGATAATAGGTTAATCCTACTACGCCATCATTATCCCGTAATAAACGCAGTTGTTCATCGCTTAGATTTCTTTTATGACTGCAGACACCGGCAGCGTTAGCATGTGTCACGACAATCGGCAAAGACGATTCAGTCAATAACTCGCAAAATCCCCGGGGTGCTAAGTGAGCAGCATCAACAAGAATACCAAGTCGATTCATTTCGCGGACCATCTCTCTGCCTAGGCTAGTCAGACCGCCAGGGTTTACGCCGGCACCCACACCATCAGCCAACATATCACGCTCGTTCCAGGTAAGGCCCACGCTACGTAAGCCTAGCCGGTAAAGTATGTGAAGAATCTCTACGCTTTCCAGCGCCTCTGCCCCTTCAAGAGCCAAAATTGCTCCAAGACTACCTTTTGTTAACGCTAACTCCAACTCATGCCAACTTTTAATCACCGTCACACTTTCAGCATGTTTTCCCATTTCCTGTAAAAAATGTTCCATCAAAGTCGGGGCACGCCTTAAAGCAGCGCAGGTTTTATATTCTGGCTCAACGTAGAGAGCAAAAAACTGTATTTTTACTCCACCTTCCCTTAACCGTGGCAAATCCAAGTGTCCAACTTCATTGCGCTGCCCAAAATGAGACGATTTATGAATCCCATTAAACAAGCGGACAGTATCACAGTGCGCGTCTACCACCACAGCTTCCCTATGCAACTTTTCTGCAGTTAAATCTTCAGACACATCGATCGTCCTCCTAACCGGATGCTTTTGTTATAAAGGAAAAAAACACCGGAGTTAAAGGTGTTTTTTCAAGTGAAGGGAATTTATAAACTAATAGAAATCAGAACTCATGTAAGTCAAATATCCGCTCAATATGCAGAGCCTTTCCACTAACTAAATCTATCTCTACAAGCACGGCATTAAACTGCACCGGGCCTTCTTTAACTACTTCATAGCGAACAGGCAGCTGTGTCATAAACTTATTCAAGACAGTTTCCGGCTCGACACCCAGCACCGACTCATACGGACCGGTCATACCGGCATCCGTAATGTAGGCTGTGCCCTGAGTTAATATTCGCTCATCGGCAGTCTGCACATGAGTGTGAGTGCCAATCACCGCAGAAACATGGCCGTCCAAAAAACGCCCCATAGCTATTTTTTCCGATGTGGCTTCTGCATGAAAATCTAGAATAATCACGGATGTTTCCTGTTTCAACAGACTGACTGCATCGCGTAAGGTCCTAAAAGGGCAGTCAAGCGCAGGCATAAAAACACGTCCGCTGGCATTAACAACGGCTACCTTTACGCCATGGACTGAAAGCAGACGAAATCCGGCGCCTGGAGTGCCGGGTGGATAATTTATGGGTCTGATAATCCGTTTTTCTTTTTCTATGTAATCCAAGGCTTCCCGCTTGTCCCAGACATGGTTTCCCATTGTAAGCAGATCAACGCCAAAAGAAAAAAGCTCATTAGCTGTTTTCTCGTTAAATCCGGTGCCCGCAGCTAAGTTTTCGCCATTAGCTATAGCCAGATCAATTCGGTAGTTCTCGACTATGCGTGGCAGTAAATCCCTGACACAATTTCGTCCCGGACGACCTACAACATCACCAATCAGCAATATTCTCACTAAAAGATAATCACTCCAAAGTCCGATTTTGCAATTATTCCCTGCGCATCAACAATGTCTAAAAATAGGCTGTATTTCACAGCCTATTTTTAGACGGTATTCTTAATCATATCATAAACAAATACTTTACCTGCCTCGCGAAAGGCGATCAGGTTGTCCTTTTGCGTTCCGGTATTATGGCTGAGTAAGTACTCAATGATTTCTTCCTGCCGAATCAACTCTTCTTCATGAATAGATTCTCCCTCATCACCTTCACGTATAAGTATGGTGGGAAAATGCCCGGAGATAATGCCGCAAATCAACTGAATCCACTCCAGGGAAAGGTCGGATGTTCTGCAGCACAGTTCTAACAAGTTAACCTTTCCTGCTCGTTGCAACTTAGGCTTTACCTGTAAATATTCCCCTGTTAGCTCATGGTATGCGGACAATGAATTTTTAAGAACGAGTTTAAAGTTTGCGACATCATCTTTTTTGACGATGCCAGCCAAGATGAATGTAAATTTTGCACTGTCCTGCGGCATGTCAATATTTATCGACATGATTTCAGGGAAACGCACTAGTAATGAAATCAGCAAATTTGTAGTATAAGCATCCTGTTTTGTCTGTTGTTTCATTTTTGACACTGTAACACATCCCCTAAATAAGTATCTAAAACTAAAAATACGCCTACTCTGAAAAAGCGAGGCTGCAACAGACAACCTTGCTAATATAATTGTTAATTCAATATCGGCTAAAAAAATCCTTCTCTCGCCATAAATTCTCTGATTGTAATTTTTGGTTATGAGCTAAATAGACTAAGACAACGGGCGGAGTTTCCTCCGCCCGTTGTCTTAGTCTATTTAGCATAGTCTACCGCTCTCGTTTCACGAATCACAGTTACTTTTATCTGACCAGGATATTCTAGGTTTTCTTCAATTTTCTTTACAATTTCACGTGCCATGGTCACACTAGCCAAATCATCTATACGTTCAGACTTGACCATGATACGAACCTCACGTCCCGCTTGAATCGCATAAGCTTTGTCCACACCTTCAAGTGACTCCGCAATCGCTTCAAGTTTTTCAAGGCGTTTAATATATGTTTCCAGAGTTTCACGTCGAGCCCCCGGCCTAGCGGCAGATACAGCATCTCCTGCCTGAATTAATACTGCCTCAAGCGTAAGAAATTCCTCGTCTCCGTGATGGGCGGCTATAGCATTTACTATCTCCCGAGACTCTTTATACTTTTTAGCTAAGTCGCCGCCGATGGTAACATGTGGACCTTCCACTTCATGATCTACAGCTTTCCCGATATCATGAAGCAACCCCGCCCGTTTAGCAAACTTAATATCAAGACCAAGTTCCGCCGCCATGGTCCCAGCCAAATGTGCTACTTCTATAGAGTGTTTAAGCACGTTCTGACCATAACTTGTGCGATAGCGCAGACGACCAAGTAATTTGACTAACTCAGGATGCAGGCCATGAACACCAGCTTCAAAAGTGGCAGACTCCCCTTCTTCACGAATGCGCAGATCCACTTCCTGGCGGGCTTTATCAACCATTTCCTCGATACGAGCCGGATGGATCCGACCGTTAACCACCAGTTTTTCCAACGCTATCCTGGCGACTTCTCGACGAATAGGGTTAAAACCAGACAAGATAACGGCTTCCGGTGTGTCATCAATAATCAGATCAATCCCGGTCAACGTTTCAAGGGCGCGGATATTCCGACCTTCGCGGCCGATTATCCTACCCTTCATTTCATCGTTTGGCAAGGAAACGACGGAAACTGTCGTTTCTGAAACATGATCAGCAGCAAACTTCTGAATTGCATATGTGATAATATGCCGAGCCTTTTTTTCTGCATCTTCTTTGGCCTGACTTTCCAGATCCTTAATCATCATAGCCATTTCATATTTAACTTCTTCTCGGACACGGGAAAGCAAAAGTTCTTTAGCCTCATCAAGCGTCATATTAGACAGACGTTCCAATTCGGCCGATTGTTGCCTAACTACTTCTTCCGCTCTCTCGCGTACAGCGCCGATTTCCAGTTCCTTATTTTTTAGCTCATCTTCTTTACGTTCTATTGAAGTTGTCTTTTTGTCCAAGGTTTCCTCTTTTTGTACTAAACGCCGTTCCGTCCGTTGAAACTCTGCGCGACGTTCACGGCTCTCCTGCTCCAAATCTTTTCGAAGCTTATGCACTTCTTCCTTAGCCTCAACAATTTTTTCTCTTTTGACGGCTTGTGCCTGCTTTTCAGCCTCATCTAACAAATTTTTTGCTACTTCCTCAGCAGAACCAATTTTACCTTCCGCCAATTGCCTGCGGACAAAATACCCTCCCGCGGCAGACAACGCAGCCGTTAATAATACCATGAGGACAACTGTGATAATATTCAAGTGATTTTCACCTCCTAAACTCATTTTTAGATAAACAAAAATAGCTGTGTGGGCACACAGCTATAAAGAGGCATATACGAATCTTAACTGGTTCGCACTAAAAATATCATTTTTTTTTACCCAGTAAAAGATATATATGGTCAGGCAATAAGCCATTTACTCTTTATCATACCCACACTAATGTTTCTTCTGCCTCAAATTGTATCTTTTTTACTGCATTATGTCAAGATTTGCGAAAAATTCCCAGGACTGACGCATGAAAAATGCTCACACCCTGTTATCTTATGACACTTTCACAGGAAAATATTGCGAAAATATATTTCGTTTCAGACCCTACAAGCCTTGCTATGTCTGCACTTTAAAAGTCATGCGTCAGCTCTGAAAAATTCCCCTTGCGTTAAAATTTCTTGTTGAACAGCGTAGCGAGCCGCATTAAAAGTAAAGCCGCGAGCTTGCAACTTTCTCAGC
>QLUI01000220.1 GCA_018725345.1 Bacillota bacterium
TTGCGTTTTTTGCATGCGACGCGTCATTTTTATCCGCTAGGGGTTGCCACCCCGCAGGCGGCATGACTGTCCAGAGCACCCCGCAAGAGTAAGGGGGAAGCCCCGGAGCGTCCCCCTTGCATAGGATCGTAATTTTCCTGTAGGATAAAATTTCCATTGTCTTATCCTCCCAACTTTCTGCGCTTAAAATTTTCTGACCAAACGACGTAACCCCCGTTTTTAAGTTGCAGCTTTTTCCTAACTTTGCGCCGCCGATAAAGTTTGCGGATACGCAATCCGCCCAGAACAGCAAGTAAAAAAAGAAGCCAGAAGCGCCCTGTGGCAAGCGTCGCACGCGTCACATCATTTGCGGCTATCAGCGGGACGCTGCCTACTTGCTCCCCAGCCACTAAAATAACTGCCTCGCCAAGGATATCACCTTTCTGAATCGGAGCCGGTCTACCCGTGTCCACTTTCAGCTCTAAAGCCACGTCCACTTTATCCAGGCGACGAGTAATTTCAAAGCCGTTTGCAGCCTGCAAAGAAACGGTTTCGCCAAAACGAATCGGGGCACTGGCCAAGACATCTCCTGCAGTTACCGGACGAATGGCGGCGAAATTCTCAAAACCATAATCCAACAATGCCACAGTGTCTGCCCAGAGTTGATCCCCGTTAGCTTGCAAGACAACAACAATCAATTCCAGCCCATCGCGCCCGGCCGCACCCACAAAAGTCTGCTGCGCCGCCACAGTATAACCGCTCTTAATTCCAAACATCCCTTCGTAGCTGCGCATAAGCGGGATACGGTTAACAATCATACGGGGGCTTCCATCCGGCCAAGGAATGCTGTGGCGCCTAGTAGCAGCGATTTCTCTAAAGCGTGGATTTATCATGGCTGAACGAGCAATCATTGCTAAATCGTAGGCTGTCGTCACATGCTCTTCGTCAGGAAGACCATGAGGGTTTGTGAAATGACTATTTCTAGCGCCCATTTGCTTCGCCCTCAGATTCATAACGGCTGCAAAAGTTTCCACGTTGCCACCCACATGCTCTGCCGCCACCACAGAACCGTCATTAGCCGACTGATGCATCAGCCCATGTAGCAAATCTTCCACCCGGATTTGTTGACCATCCGCCAAAGAAAGCGATGCTCCCTGGGCTACAGTAGCCAGTCGACTAGTTACAGCCAGTTCATCCTCTGCCGCATTTTCCAGTAGCAACAACGTCGTCAGAATTTTAGTAGTACTGGCAGGATATTTTAGAGCATGTGCATTTTTTTCCCATAACACTTCACCGGTTCTACCGTTTATCAGAATTGCCGCCGGCGCTTGGATTTCTGGATTTGCATGCACAAAGCTGGAGAAGAAAAAAACACACAACAAAGCGGCTGCAAAAATTATTTTTCTTGCTGGCAAGAAAAATCCACTTCCAATCTGACACCTAGCTAGTTGTTTAAATATGCAAATTTGGCTTTAGACCCTATCTCTAAACTATTTAGAGTTATGCTGCCCTTTTTTTAATGGCGCGGTGATCTGCCCCTCGACATGTGAGACATCTTTTTCACAATGAGGGCAAAGCCATTTTACAGTAGGTGAGTCCGCAGCTGAATACGAAACATTTTCACAATACGGACAAACTTTATAAGGCATAAGAGTACCCCCTCTATTTAATCTTCTGAAAAATATATTCGAGGGAAAAGCAAAATACCCTTTTTTTTACAAAAACACTACTACCTATTTCGCTCATAAATAATCAGCAAACCTTCAAGCGTCAGCAGAGGATTGACAATTTCCAGCATCTCTGAATCGGCAACCAAAAGAGCTGCCAAACCACCCGTGCCCACCACTTTCGGTTTTTCCGGAAACTCCTGTATCATCCGTTTTACAATGCCGTCCACCTGTCCAATAAAACCAAAAATAATTCCAGACTGCATGCTGCTAATTGTATCCCGCCCAATTACCCGCTTCGGCTTCACCAATTCCACACGTGGCAATTTTGCTGCCCGCTGAAAAAGAGCTTCTGTGGAAATACTAATCCCCGGGGCGATAGCACCACCCAAATATTCGCCTTTCCTAGAGATGGCATCAAAGGTAGTAGCCGTACCAAAATCCACAATAATAAGCGGCCCACCGTAAAGTTCTATTCCCGCCACGGCATTTACAATCCTATCCGCCCCTACTTCCCGCGGACTATCAATCTTGATATTTAGTCCGGTTTTCACCCCTGGGCCTACGACCAAAGGTTCAAGGCGAAAATAGCGCTTCGCCATATCCTCTAAGGAGAACATCAGGGGCGGCACAACAGAAGAAACTATCATCCCATTCAGCAGGCTGTCATCTATACCTGCTTGAGCAAATAAATTTTTAAAAATAATGCCATATTCATCACCAGTTTGCTCCCTGTTAGTCGAAATTCGCCAAGATACTTTCAGCTCTCTCCCTTGATAAACGCCTAGCATTATATTGGTGTTACCCACATCTACCGCCAAAAGCATCGCCACACCCCCTTTATGCTTCTGTTCTACCTTTTAGAGAGACTTCCCCCGCCAGAAATGCTTCCTGGCCAGCTGCAGTTTTGACTAAAAGTGCTCCTTGCTCATCTATATCGAGGGCAGTCCCATGGACACTACGGCCGCCTGAAATCACAATTACGTTCTGCCCCAATGTTACAGAATATCTGCGCCAACATGCTATCACGCTGGCAAATCCCTGCTCTTTTGCTACTAAATATGCTTGTTCAAAAACTGTGAGGAAATTTTGCATCCACCTTACTCTGGAAACTAGCTGCCCTGTCTCAAGCAAAAGAGATGTAGCACTGTCAGCCAACTCCCCCTGAAAATGTTCTGCAGATAAATTGGCATTCAGACCAATTCCCAGAACCAAATAGTTAACTCTTTCCATTTCCGCTGATACTTCTGTTAAAATTCCAGCAAGCTTGCGTCCGCCTAACAATAAGTCGTTGGGCCACTTAATCCCCGGCGAAAGCCCGCTGGTCTTTTGTGTAGCCTCCACCGCTGCTACCACAGCTAATAAAGTCATTAGCTGTGCTTTATATAGGGGCAACGGCGGCCGTACAATCAGGGAAAACCAAATACCCCCCGCCGGAGATAGCCATGAGCGCCCTAATCGACCCCTGCCGGAAAGTTGCTCCTCTGATAGAATGAGGGTTCCCTCGGGCTCTCCTGCGGCAGCCAATTCCCGCGCCAAGCGATTAGTGGAATCAATTGTGCGTTGATAATAAATTTGCTTGCCGAAAATGTTAGCTTTCAGTCCGTCCTTGATTTCCAAAGGCAATAGTAAATCCGGCAAAGAAACTAAACGATAGCCCAGTCTCGGCGATGATTCAATCACATAACCATCTTCGCGCAAACCACCAATATGTTTCCAGACTGCAGTTCGGCTTACCTGCAGCCGGTTGCTCAGTTGTTCCCCCGAAACATAGCGACCAAGATGCTCTTTTAATCCTGCCAAAACCGTCTCTTTCATAGTCGCCTCCGCAAACAGCCTGTTTCATAATAGTAAGTAACTCTATTCTAAGGACTACTTATCAGATTGTCAACTTAACAGACTTGCATCTAGAAACTGCTGTCTTCGGTGAAAATCGAAATTGCCCATTTCTAATGTTTCCACTGCAATGCACTTAACCGATTTTTATCCGCTAGG
>QLUI01000221.1 GCA_018725345.1 Bacillota bacterium
GAATCACTGGGGGCATTTAAAGATCGGGTCAGGAATGCTATAATGTTTAAGCGAGGGCTTTGACTTATTTAAAGCAGTATGCTATATAAAATTGTAAGCGTTCAGCAGTCAGCTACTTGGTTTCAGACTACTGTTCGCTGAACGGCGACAGACGGACGCTGATGTCCCGGCACATGAATTTGAATGATTTAACCCAGATAATGCATGATGTATCTAAATGACTGCAAAAAATGACACGAAAACGAAGCTACGTGCATAATTTGGGTTTAAGTAACTATTCAGCCAGCAGTTGATAGCCACAGAGTCCACAGAGAAAATGAAAAGGGATGAATTAACAGAAAAAATCATAGGTGCGTGTATCGAAGTCCGTAGGATTTTAGGCCCGTGATTGCTCGAATCAGTATACGAGGAGGCACTTTGCCATGAATTCACGCATCGGAATATTAGCTTTGAGTGGCAAGTTCTAGTAGATGTAGTTTATAAGAATCACATCATTCAGGGGCAAAGGTTAGATCTGCTAGTAGAGAAACAGGTTGTGGTTGAGGTTAAATCTTTACAGAAGCTTCCCGATGTTGCCATTGCACAAGTCCTCTCATAGCTTAAAGCAACAGGGTTAACCCGCGCATTACTTATCAACTTTGGTGAGAAGAGACTCATTGACGGTGTCAAAAGAATTTCTCTATGCTCTCGGTGTGCTCTGTGGCTGAATAGTCACTGAATTAAAATGATTTAAGGGGTAGGTACAAAAAGATGGATGATGGATTCATTTTTCGTGAGGAGCGGCTAAAAGGACGATAAGTGATGGAAAGGAGGGAAAAGTGAATAAGCCAGTTACTAAAGGAAAGGGCATCGCGATAATTCTGCTGGCACTTCTATCGGTCTGTGCTCTGCTACTACCGTTGGGAGCGGTCCCCGATAGAGTGCTACCGATAGATGGGGGAGGTGAGGGAGCCTTTGAAACTTTCTGGACGCCTGCTAATGTGCAGGCGTCTAACATACTTGGGGAACAAGAACCATTTCCACGGGTAGTTGCTCTTGTGCCCCGATGGCGTGGCTTTGTCCCTGATGCGGATGAATGGAACTTTTCCGCTCTGATCCTTACCTCTTCAGCCGAGCTATTAGAGGCCAGATTTATCGGGGTACAAGCGGGAGACCAACTTGTGACTGACCGGGTCAGAGCTTATTATTCCGGCTGGATAGAGGTTGTGCCCGTGGGTAGATACAGAGAGATTGAGGATCAGCTTAACCAATATGAAACATCACGCAGGCAGCTACTAGAGTACTATGAACAGTTGCAGGAACCGTTGCCTGCAGGCGTTGCGGAAAAGATTATTGCACGCACAACTGCAGAAAGAGAAAGATATTCTGGTATCAGGACAGAAATAAATACCATCTTATACGAGATATACTGCAAAGAACCGGGGAGGTTTGAAGGAATTACAATATTCATGCCTCCTTTGGCACTGATTCCCGGAGACACAGAGATTATAGAGCTTATATTCGAAGTAAAGAAAAACGACCAGGCTAGAACGCACCGCATCACCGCGCCAACAAGTGTCAGTAAATTGGGTATTCCTGCAGGAGGCATCGAAGGTGACTCACTCTGGGTCCGGGGAGATCTGCATATCCACTCTCGCTATTCTGACTGTGCCTGCTCCACAGCTCATCTTTACAGAATACGGGATGTGCATCCGAACAAAATAGCAGGAGGCTACGACTTTGTATATATGACTGACCATGTTGGTGGTAATACAACTCAGGATTTACACAGAGCTGGTTGTATATGTCCTCCCAGCGGCCCGGGTATTCCACACTCGCCCTGCATGTTACCCACTCGCTGGCAATGCTATACTCTCAATACACGCAGGGTTACTACGGTGCAAATTGCTTTTTTCCATGGAGTAGAGTATAGTACCGCGGGCAAGCCAGGTGGCCTAGACCCTTTTTCTGGAGGACATGCCGTGATCCACAACCTCGGTAGTTTGGTGCGAAGGGATGGCCACACACTGTTTGATTTTCAACTATCTGGAGCGGAGTTGTTTCAAGCCAGGCCATGGGGTTCCCACCTTGCTATTGCCCATCCAGCAACATCAATTCCGTGGGGCCTTAACTGGGAGTGGGGCATCATCAGTGGTTACCGCGGAGTTGAAGTCATAGCACCAGGCCCTTTTGCGGAATTCTCATGGTGGCGAGACCGGGCTTTCACGCCACAAGCCCTGGCTGACGCTGTTGCAGGGAAGGGGGTACTGTCGGTCCGCACTGGCAGTGATTATCATGGTAGCGCGGGAAAACCCCCGTTTGAACACATCCAAGTCTATACTTACGTCCGCATTCCAGCTACCCGTGCGCAATGGCAGAACGCGTCTTGGTCTACACGCCGGGCGTGGGTGAATAATGGACTGCATCTGGGGCAGACCATTGCTTCCGAGCGTGGTGGATGGGGTTATGTTATAGTAAACGGTAGACTGCCCGGCGGAGTGTTACGTAACGTTCCAGCAAATACCACCATTAATTTCAGTCTTCGTTTCACTGCTGCTGTAAGTGGAAATTACTCCTGAGAATAATCATGATAATAGTGCTCATGGTTCTGGGGATTCTCGGTGGACTTGCTGGGGCCTTTGGTGCTCTTACCGAGATAGGACGCATCCCAGGAGAATTCGTGATTTGGGGATTTCTTTGTTCCCTTATGGCACTTGCAGGAGGAGCAATAGTCCTGAGAAGCAGGGCGGCGGCTGGGGTGTTGATGTTAATAGGAGGTATAGGCGGCTTGGGTGCTGTTGTTACATTTGCCATATTTGTGGGCCTCGATAGTTGTCCTGCTGGTCCTGGAGGTAATCTTATTATATTTTATGTTGCCGCTGCCTTTCCCTTGATCATAGGGGGCACCACTGCTCTGGCCCCATGTGTGAAACAACTCATCACGGCCAGGCGAGCAGCCATGGCTCTGGGGATTCTCGGTGGACTTGTCTACGCTTTTTGCACTACTTATGTCGCCATGGGAGATCCAGAACTCACCGGAGAGGTCCTATCTGCGGTACTTCTCCTTCCTGTCATGGCAATTGCAGGAGGATTATTAGCCCTGACCAGGCCGGCAGCGGCCGGGATATTGATGCTGATAAGCGGTATTGGCGGCATTGTTTTTCCTTTTCTGGGTTGGCGCCTTGATGACTTTGGGCTGGTCTCTCCTTTTGTCACCCTCCTTCTAATTCCGGGAGGTATTCTTGCCCTGGCCGCCGCCTGTGAAAAACACCCCCCGGCCAGAATAGCGGCCATGGTTTTTGGGACCCTCGCTGGATTCGTCGGCACTTTTGGCGTTGCTTCCACAGGAGCCATGGCGGGCGAAATCCTGATTTGGGGACTTCTTTGTTCGCTTATGGCAATTATAGGAGGAGTATTAACCCTGACCAGGCCCACAATCGCCCGGACATTAATGCTGCTGAGCGGTATAGGCAGTTTTGGCGCCGCTGTTCTAGTTATTATATTTGAGGCCTTTGTCCTTTGGGACGACGGTTTTTTTGTTGCGTCTTATTTTATTGCCGGCTTTCTTTTGATTCTAGGAGGTGCGCTTGCGGAACGGGGAGAATCTTAAGGCAGAATCACTGGGGGCATTTAAAGATCGGGTCAGGAATGCTATAATGT
>QLUI01000222.1 GCA_018725345.1 Bacillota bacterium
TATGAAAATATTACAAAGCACTCGTCATACCAACGATTCATGCGATAGCGGTCGTTGCGGAAGAACCACAATCAGATCAGAACTCTGTAAATTAGGAGGAATGATCACATGGTCAATAATAACGGGAGTGACGAAGCAATCAGGGTACTCGTTGAGCAATATAAGGAGAACATGAAAACGCTGATCCGGGAAGGAAAATTGAGTCATGGAAGTTTAGAACAACATTTATCCTTTGTTATAGGTAGCGTAAACGAAGAAATTAAAAAAATAACAGAAGATTTAATCAAAGAAGAAGAGATTAAAAAAAAACTGTTGCTGCCCGCACTGTGGGAAAGAAACAAGAATCAATGTAAAAGCGGCAAAAATAGAAGTACTGACCACACAGGGACCGATTGAAGTACATAGAGACTGGTATGTCTGTCGCACCTGTGGGGAAGGATTCAGCCCTGTTGATACAATGTTGGGCTTGGGTAAGACTGGCCACAAGATGACACCTGAAACTATTAAGACCCCTAATTGAATTTGAGACATGTCCCCTTGTTGGTATAAAATAAAACTACGGAAGGGGATATGACAATGAAACGCCAGAGATATCCAAGATCTTCTTGAAATCATCGAGGCCAGACACAAAAAAGGATCAACAATTTTCAGCTCTCAATTCACCCCTGCCGGCTGGCACGGCAAAATTGGTGAAGGCACGCTGGCTGACGCCATCCTTGACCGGATAGTCCACGATTCATACACAATCCTCATTGACGGGGAAGAGTCAATGCGTAAACGTAAAGGAATTACAATTTAACAAAAGCGGATGGTCAAGAGCCATCTTTTGGGGTGGCTCTTTGACCGGAAGCATGGCTCAATTTTTCCGGAGGCGTGGCTCACTGGTCACCGGAATCGCGGCTTTATGACGCCGTAATATGCAAGATTCATGTTACTGCTAAGCCATAGTGTCCAAAAGCTGACTGCGTAAGCTGTCCATCAGTTGACGGATTAGAAGTCCGGAGACAGGGAGAACTAAAGTGGGCTTCGCCCACTTTAGAAGATACAACCCGTATTAACGTTGGATGGAAAAAGATTTTTAGTTGTTTTTTTGAAATCCTGTGTAATCGCGAGAATAAGGGGAATAGACTCTAAAATTAGGGGTTTAAACCGCTTCGCCTGTTGCCGTCTCGATCGCGGAAGTCGCAACATCAGTGTAGAGCCTTCGTGCGAAGATTCGGTCGACACCGATGAGAACGCGACCCTCATAGGCCGATTGGACAAGCGCCTTGTATTCCGCGTCGCTCACCTCAGGCATCCCACCAGTCAAAGAAGGCATACGTGACCAGCGTCCCCGTTGCCCGGACCAACTGGAGTTCTTCGTCGGTCTGGGGAGAGCACCCCAGGACGTTCAACACGATCCATATGCCCACTGCGTCCGCAGCCACGAAGCGTGATTCGTGGCCCGCCGCGGTTAGGCGATCGAACTCCTGTTCGAACAAGCCTTTGCAGTCCTCGAAGCCGCGAATGCCATCTGGCTTCCACCGATTCAGACGGTCGGTGACGGTTTCCATCAACCTCTCTTCGCGAGAGTCTCCCAGTTTGAGGTTGTTCAGGCGGTAGGAGGCCATAAACACGCCGGCCACGGTGAGGACGAAATCCCATTGCTCGGTGTTGACTCGTTGCAAGATCGGGAACCGCTCAAGGAGTGGTGTGAACATTCCTATTGCATTGATATGGGCACCCTGCACCAAGATCCCTGCTCGCTCAAGCGGAGGATCCTCTTTCTCACCGAGTAGTCTGCGGAGGAAACCCATCAGCACCCATCCCTCACGTCGCGCACTCTCTCGTCTGGCTAACGTGAAGGTCACCGGCGCTGCGCGGCTTTATCGCGCAGCGTCCGGTGGACCGCAAGGTTAGGCTTCGCGGTTGCTAGGATGAACGCGTTCATTCAGGAGCTTTGCCAGTTGCCCAACGGAAAGCGCCCCATAAGCAAGCGAAGCTCGAAGGGGCTCGAAAACTGTAAGCATGCGCCTGTGTGCGTCGAGAGAAGGATGATGGCAGTTAAAGTCCCTGCCCTTGAACTCTTGAAAACGATCAAGCTGATTTACAAGGAACATGGCTGCGGACATGTACTCACTCTCATTGTTGCCATCAAAACCAGTAAAGCGAGGATTCTCCCCAAACAGCTTAGCCACCTCAGCTAGTCGCTTTTTTTCCTCGTCAGATAGCTTCGCGCACGCAAACTCTATGAAGCTCCACATGTCCAGGATGTCTACGACTTCCCGCACCACCGGGGGGTCTTCAGCTGGCTCAAATGGAATGCCACTATATTTCCATCGAATACCCCATAGGTGATCATGAAATATCGCTGATCGCAGAAAGTCAGGATCTGTCTCGCCGTCTATTTGCAATTTCTCATACAACTCAGTGAGCATGAGGATGATGAGCTTTTCGCCATCGGTCAGTTTCATTTTCAACCTCCTAGTTTCTTTGCGTTTGTTCTTTCTTTGCGTCCGCCAACTGCTTTACCACAGGGGTAAAACTCTCAATCTTGTAGTAGATGCTCTTGCCGTAACGTTTCTTGTCTTCAAAGGTTTTGGCTTCGGCCAGTCCTTCGATATCCGCTCTGAGGTCGTCGCGCATTACCATCGCATGGTCGGACAGATCGGAGAAATGACTTCCCCGTTCAAGCAACATAGCCGCGAACGTTTCCACTTCCCTCGCGATGTCCGCGCAGTTCAAGCCTCTAACAAGCTGCGGCGTGGAAGTCGGCCCCACCTTGGCGACGACGCCCAGAACCCGCTTAATTTCAGAATGAATCTGCGCAACTTCCACTAGCTTCCGACGATCAACGAGTTCTTGGCGAACGCGTTCAGCAGCATCGGCGGAGCGTGCTGCTTTCTTTGCTTCCACCCATGCCCAGATTGCGCCAAAAATGGACGCAACTGAACCCACGATTGATAGGAAAGTCTCCATATGGTCAAACATTCCTGAGAAGCCTAACGGGGCGACTCACAGGCCGTGAGGTACGAGCGGTCCTTGTGCAGGCGCTGGTTAGCATAATCATTTCCTTGAACCAATGACGAGATTATCCACTACTTTAAAAACTGACGTGTCCCAAGGGTACTCCTCTCTTGTCTTCATCCATTGTTCTGCCTTCGAATAAAATGTAGTGTCGGAGGCAACTGGGACAAAAAACTGTGAAATGATTTCCTTCATGAGGAGCCATTCACTCTCCAAGTCATTTCTTATGGTTGTATTCCCGCGCAAAATCCGCAGAGTATACTCACGATCGATGGGCGGGATGATATTTGGTAACATATGATGCATGACCTTTGAATTACCGACAAGGGAGGTCCCGCTTGCCATCACCTTAACGCGGCAGAATATTTCTTTTAAGATGACCCATTTGGTGTCGGTCATTTCGCGAAAGTCGAAGGTCTGCGCCTCTAAAATCCTGCCATTTAGAGCTTGGACACTTTGAGATAGAGCCTCGAAGCTTCGCATCTTAGAGCCACCTCTCCCCATTCTATGCATACCCCAAGAGGCAAGGGTTGCGTAAATATACTCTAAATGTGTGAAAGATACAGGCGCATGCCGAGTCGCTAAAGCACGCTGATGAAAATAAAGACTAGGTCC
>QLUI01000223.1 GCA_018725345.1 Bacillota bacterium
TGAAGCAATTTGCGAATTATTACTGCCATTCGTTCAGCGGCGTCAGGCACACCAAGCGCCCGACTTGCCGCGCTCATCGCTTTTAGCCGCTTCCTATCGGCAAGCAGCTCAATCATTAGCTCAGCTAAACTCTGACCGCTTAAATGGCTCTCTTTCAGCAAGATGGCTGCGCCCTGTTCCGAAAGGAATTTGGCATTATGTTCCTGGTGATTGTTAGTTACATTGGGAGACGGCACCAATATAGCCGGCACACCGAGTGCGGTAATTTCTGCCAAAGTGGTGGCGCCGGCTCGGCAGATTAACAAGTCTGTTTTTCTAAGTAACTCCGGTAAATCAGGATGATAAGGCAAAATTTGCAGGCGATTGGGGAAGCGGAGAGTCAGCGGAGCGAGCCTTGATTCCAGCTCGGCAAAGTAACGCTTCCCAGTAATGTAAACTGCTTGAGCGTCACCGGCAGCCAAGACCTGCGCCACTGCCTCCGAAAATGCCTGGTTAAGCTTGGCCGCACCATGGCTGCCGCCCACACATAAAAATACAGGTTTCTGCGGCCGCAAGTTCACAACGTTTACACCTTTACCGGTAACAGCAGCCGCTTCAGAAGCTCGCGGATTGCCGGTGAATACTGTCCGTTCAGGCCGCGGGAAATAATGTTCCGTGTCGGGGAAACTTAGACAGACTCGTCCGGCAATACGGGAGAGCAAAATGTTTGTCAGCCCGGGAATGGTATTTTGTTCATGAATTACTGTCGATACCCGCAACAAAAAAGCGGCCAGTACCACAGGGCCTGCAACATAACCCCCTGTTCCCACCACAAGATCAGGCTTAAACAGCCTGATTAACCGCCCTGCGGCAAATACTGCCGCGGCTGCCAAAAATACTGCTCGTCCCGTTTGCAGAGAGAACCGCCTCTGCATGCCCACCACGGGAATTGTTTCCAGTCTAAAGCCGGCTGCCGGAACCAGCTCCTTTTCCATACCGTGCTCAGTCCCTACAAACAAGACTTCTGCCAGATCTGTGGCGACCAGATGGCGCGCCAGAGCTAAAGCCGGATATATATGACCGCCGGTGCCACCACCGGCAAATAAGATGCGCACGGCAAATCATCCCCTTTACCCGGAATGTTTAGAAATATTTAGCAGAATACCGATACTGCTCAAGGTAAAGAGCAGCGAGGAACCGCCTGCGCTGATTAACGGCAGATTAATCCCAGTAACCGGGATAGAGCCGGTAACCACAGCGATATTGATCAGCGCCTGCACGCCAATCATAGCCGTAATCCCCGTAGCCAATAGACTACCAAAAGAGTCGGGAGCCATGAGCGCCACTTTAAATCCGCGCCACAACAAGAGCAAATATAAAAGCAACACGCTACTCGTTCCGATAAAACCCAGTTCCTCGCCGATTACTGCAAAAATAAAATCGCTATGCGGCTCAGGAAGAAAAAACAGTTTCTGTCGCCCCCGTCCCAGCCCTACTCCAAACAGACCGCCTGGCCCCAGGGCATAAAGCGACTGAATAATCTGGTACCCGGTGTTAAGAGGATCTGCCCAAGGATCAAGAAACGACATCATGCGGCGCATGCGATAAGGCTCACTGAACATTAAATATACTACTGCCGGCATCGACAGGACAGCAATCAAACCTAATTGATACAAAGGGATGCCTGCAGCAAAAATAATAATCATGATTGTGACAGCCAAAGCCAACGCCGTCCCCAGATCGGGCTGCAGCAAAATCAAGCAAAAAAACAACCCCAGAACTGCCAGCACAGGGAAAGGCCCTTCAAGGAATTTGTTCATCCGAATATCTTTTCGTGATAAATAGGCGGCAGCAAACATTAACAACGCCACTCTGGCAAAATCGGATGGTTGCCCCGTTAAGCCCCCGATACCAATCCAGCGTCGCGCCCCGTTGATTTCCACGCCGACACCGGGAATAAAAACTGCCAGGAGCAAAAAGAGACTTGCCAAAAGCGCCACGTTAACCCAGCGCTTCAATTTCCTGTAATCATAATTGCTAAAAAAGAACATTCCCGCCAAACCCAGCAAGGCCCATGTTGCCTGGCGACGCAAATGAAAGAAAGAATCACCCCGGCCTGCTTCCGCAATCCAGAGACTGGAGCTAAACACCATGACAATGCCGAAAGAGACAAGGGTCAAAGTTATAAATATAATTATAAAATCAGCCTCTTTTGTTTTGATGTTCCGGTACGTCCTCCCGGCCATCTCTTATCCCCCCAGCTCCTTAACTGCCTTTTTAAACCGCTCTCCCCGTTCTTCAAAACTGCTAAACATATCCCAAGAAGCACAGGCGGGCGACAGCAATACAGCCTCACCCGGCTGCGCTTGCCGATAAGCGATGTTTACCGCCTCTTCCAAGGTGTCAGCCGAAGAATAAGCGGCAAAACCTGCTTCATCAAAGGCTGCAGTTAAGCGTTTTGCCACCTGCCCAATCACCACAACATGGGAAACATATTCCTTCACTGCTTTGGCAAA
The DNA here is from genome assembly GCA_018725345.1 of Bacillota bacterium. Classification (GTDB taxonomy): domain Bacteria; phylum Bacillota; class Dethiobacteria; order Dethiobacterales; family Dethiobacteraceae; genus GPS1B09. The sequence continues at coordinate 2,496 of QLUI01000223.1, forward strand.
TACTGCAAAATCAGCGCCTTTATCATATCCGCCTGCAATCAGCACTTTCCTCTCCGGCAATGCGGTTAACGCCCGAGTAGCGGCATCGATATTTGTTCCCTTGGAATCATTAACGAAATGGATGCCATTTACTGTCCCCAGATATTCAAGCCGATGAGGAACCCCGGGAAAACGGCGCAACACATCCGCAATAACATCAGCCCCGATCCCGCCAAGCCAAGCTAGCAGTGAGGCTGCCAAGGCGTTCTCCTGATTATGTGTCCCCGGGATACATATTTCCTCCTGATGGCAAAGAACTGCTTCACGCTCCCCGTCCCGTAACACCAGAAAACCGTGGCGCAAGAATGCACCGCGCACCACTTCCTGTCTGCGACTAAAGAGATAAACCTGGGAAATAGGCTGCTCTTTTAAAGCATAAGCCTCCGGGTCATCCGCATTTAATACTAATATCTCCGCCGGCCCTTGATTAGCAAAAATTTTTGCTTTAGCTTTAATGTAAGCCGTCATACTGTTGTGACGATCAAGATGGTCAGGTGAAATATTTAAGATGGCTGCCAACTGCGGGCGGAAAGCACCGGTCCCTTCCAATTGGAAGCTACTCAATTCCGCCACCACAACCTCAGGCTGCTCTCCGGCTAAAACTACTGCTGACAGAGGCAAGCCAATATTGCCTGCTACAGCCGTCTTTTTCCCGGCTGCTCTGTACATTTCCCCTGTCAATGCGGTAGTGGTTGTCTTTCCGTTGGTGCCGGTAATAGCAACAAGCAAGCATTCCAGTTTCCAGTAGGCCAGTTCTACTTCTGCGATCACCGGAATACCTAGCTCCCTGGCTCTAAGAAGCGGCGGCAAATTATCAGGTATCCCCGGATTTTTTACCACCAAAACCACATCTTCATTAACAATCTCCGCCGGGTGACCTCCGCCGACAATCCGCAGGGCGTCATTTGATACCAGCAACTCCAGTTCCCGCTCCAACTCGGCAAGCGGCCGGCGATCATTAATTGTCACCAAAGCGCCCTGCTGCAACAGCAGCGTAGCGCTTGCTGCGCCGCTTCTGGCGGCACCTATAACCACCGTTTGTTTTCCTTCCAGCTTCAGCAACACTTATCTTCCTTTCCTTAC
>QLUI01000224.1 GCA_018725345.1 Bacillota bacterium
TGTCTGCCATTTTTTTAGTGATTACCATGGAAATGCTGAACACTGCTTTGGAGCGGGTGGTGGATCTTTTTACCAAGGAATACCATCCGCTTGCTCGGTTGGCTAAAAATGCAGCAGCCGGAGCCGCATTGCTGGCATCCCTATACGCCTTAATTGTAGGCTTGCTGATCTTTCTCCCTTTGTTGGCAGATAAATTAATATTTTTTAACACTTTGATAAAAAATTTCTAATAGATGCTTGATATACTAAATTAACTATGTAATTACTATAGCAGTGGGAGGCTTTTGGTTGGTGCGAAAGGCTGATTCCAATATTTCAGTGGAGCGGAGAATTTTAGTTATTATTCTGGTAATTTTTTTTATCAACACGCTGCTTCTAGCTGCAGGGCTCTATCTGTTAAACAGCCGTTACGCGCCGACAACAGAAGATTTTTTACTGAAACAAGAGCTAGCCAAAGAGTTGGTTGATTATAACCGTCGTTTGGCAAGAAACATGGGTGTGGATACGCGTTCTCAGGTTCATGAAGCTCTTTCCCGCTTTAGTTATGAAATTGAGTTGGCGACCAACTCTGACGCTTTAAGCAAAGCTATTCTCGCTAATGGTAGCAGTACGCAGCAAAGGATTCTGGAAGAATATGAAACAAGGCAGCGGGAGATTGTACTGTCTATTGTTAACCAAGACCCTAAAGTTAGAAAGAATAACGGTAACCAGACGCTCACCTTGCAGCTTAGCCGTGATCAAGGAATTCAGGTGAAGCCCGCGGGCATCTTGCAGGAAGAAACACTGTTGCGCATTACTGAGGCGATAAAGTTAGGCGAACTGACTCATGATTTGACGGTAGAAATTGGCATGGAAGAAGGCCGCGGCCGCCTGCTTGTGCCGCTTAACACACTAGAAAGAATTCGCGTCCTTACTCGCGAACATGATGCTCTGCGTGTCATGCTGCATGAGTTGCGGGCAGGGGCTGGTCATGCCGATTTGAGCGGTCCGGGGATTATTATCCGAATTTATGATGCTTCCAATGGTTTTACTAATGATACCATAATTCATGATACTAATGTGCGGGATGTAGTTAATGAGCTATTTGCTACTGGGGCACAAGGAATTGCGGTTGGTGGTCAACGCCTTACGGTTACATCGGCTATTCGTTGTGTAGGCCCGTCCATCTTGGTAAATGATGAACGTATTGCTGTAAATCCCGTCGTAATTTCTGCCGTAGGAGCTCCGGAAGTATTGTCAAGTGGGTTGGATATTATTAGGATCACGCTCGAAGTATCACGTAACCTGAATTTTGAAGTTGAAAAAGTTGATAACCTGACTTTGCCTGCCCTTACTCGTAGATAAAGGTGGGATGCTTGTGAAAATGCTTAAAGAATTGCTTGACAGTGCCCGCAAAGCCAGGGAACAGGCGTATTGCCCATATTCTCGTTTTCCTGTAGGCGCAGCCCTTTTAACATCAGACAACGAAATCTTTGCCGGCTGCAACGTGGAAAACCTCTCTTTTGGCCTTACCGTCTGTGCGGAACGGACGGCGCTATTTTCCGCAGTGGCCGCAGGGAAGCGCCAATTTAGCGGGATGGTTCTGCTCACGGATACTCCCGAACCTGTAACTCCTTGCGGCGCCTGCCGCCAGGCTCTCTATGAATTCTCACCAAATCTTTGGATTGTAACGGCTAACTTGCATGGTCAGCAGCGCGTATACCGGCTCTGCCAGCTTTTGCCTGATGCGTTTCTGGCGAAAATTTAAGCAAACATAAAATAAGACCCATTGGTTTGAGGGGGTCTTATTTTATGTTTGTGCCAAGCTATGCTCTTATCCTCCCAAAGAGGTTCATGTTAGGTAAATGTACGCAAAAACCGATAAATGCTAAAGCGATGGCGATCGCGGAAAACCCGAAACCAAGAACAGGTAAAAGCAGGATGCCGATCAGCGGAGATTGTCAGACGAAATAGGGAAGGATAGCTTAACTGCGGCGAAGAAACTATCATCGGGGGGTGGCAAAGTGTTTTATTCCGGTTTTGTGGCGTTGATTGGTCGACCGAATGTTGGCAAATCCACTTTGTTGAATGCACTTATCGGCGAAAAAATGGCAATTATCTCTGATAAGCCGCAGACGACGCGCAATCAGATTCGCGGGATTCTGACTACTGAAAAATACCAGGCAGTTTTTCTTGATACGCCAGGCATTCATAAGCCGCAACATAAGTTAGGCGAGAAAATGGTTCAGGTTGCGGTACGCACACTGCAGGAAGTGGATCTGATTTTACTGTTGATAGATGCGGCTGGGGGAAGGGGCGCCGGTGACGAATATGTGATTAGGCAACTGGCGGCTGTGGAGACACCGGTAATCTTGGTGGCAAACAAGGCGGATCAGACCGGTATAGTTAATGCGGAAGAGCTGTTGCCTGAGTACTGTGCGCTCTATCCCTTTGCCCACGCTCTGGCTGTATCTGCTCTCACGGGAGAAAATCTGGAGAAACTACTGGCACTGGCAGTCAAATATTTGCCGGAGGGGCCTCAGTATTACCCAACAGACATGGTAACAGATCAACCGGAGCGCTTGATTGTGGGCGAGCTGATTCGAGAAAAAATCCTTCAGGCCACCAGAGAGGAAGTGCCGCATGCAGTGGCAGTTGAAGTTAGCTCCATGAAAAAACGGGAAGGGCGGGAGCTGGTGGATATCCAGGCTAATATCTGGGTAGAGCGTGATTCCCAGAAGGGCATTATCATCGGCAAAAATGGAGCCATGCTTAAAGCGGTAGGGATGAGTTCACGCTTAGAGATAGAAGCACTCCTTGGCACACCTGTTTTCCTTGAGTTGTGGGTGAAGGTAAAGGCGGATTGGCGTAATAAAGAGGCATCATGGCGAACGTTTGGACTGGAATAGGGGAGAGGCATGGTTGAGCTTAGAAGCGACGCTCTCGTACTGCGCAGCAGGGATTGGCGTGAGGCAGATAGGTTGGTTACACTGCTAACCCGTGACGCCGGTAAAGTTACAGTGCTTGCGCGGGGCATAAAAAAAAGCAAAAGCAAGTTTGCTGCCCTGGTTGAACCTTTGACTTTGGGCCGTTATCTCTTGCATCGAGGGAAATCTATGGACATACTCATTCAGGGGGAAATTATTAAGCCTTATTTTTCGTTGCGTCAGGATTTACTTCACTATGCTACAGCTCAATACTTTTGTGAGCTGGCGGAAAGATCGCTGCCAAACAATGAGCCGGTGGTAACAGTTTTTGTTCTGTTAGTGGCGGCACTGGAAATATTGGAGAAGGACGCAAGCCCGGCTCGGGTGACCCGCTGTTTTGAACTGAGCTTACTGGATGAACTGGGGTTTTGTCCCGCGCTTGAAGGCTGTTTTTGCTGCGGTCAGCAGTTAAGTCCTTATTATTTTGATTTTGCTCACAGCGCAATTGTTTGCGGTCAATGCCCGAAAAATCAGGATAGTATTTTAATCAGCGGTGCGGCAGTCGCTGTGATGAAACGTTTTTTAAAACAAGGATTCCATAGATTGTCTATCTGTTCAGTCTCTGCCACCGCCAATGATGAAATTGGCAGAGTATGCGCAGGTGTGTTTCGTACTTCCCTTGGTCTTACGGAAATAAACAGCCGATC
>QLUI01000225.1 GCA_018725345.1 Bacillota bacterium
TGCTTGATTCTCCAGACAAACATCAAGCCTTTAACTTCTCTGCACTTCACGAGCATTTACTCTCCTTTCCGATTGAACATGACCACCTTCGTTCTCGGCATCCTTGCGGTTAAGATTTATACCGGCATCAGCAGCTCTTGTCACCACCAGCTTACGCAAAGCTTCCTTAGCCCGGCTGAGACGTGAACGGACCGTACCAAGCGAACAGTTGAGCATAACAGCAATTTCTTCGTACGAAAGCTCTTCAACTTCGCGTAGCAGTAAGACTGCTTTTTGTTCTTTAGACAAATCATCAAGCGCCTTTTGCATGAATTCACTCAAATGCAAAGCCATTGTCATCCGTTCAGGATCATGCTCGAAACAAGGCATTTCTCGTAGAAACTCCCCTTCTCCTATCTGGAAAGGTTCATCCAACGAAAAAGAAGTGCCCACGCGCTGCTTGCGCTGGCCGTTTAGCCAGACATTCACCGTAATCCGATGTAGCCAGGTACCGAAGTCAGCGTCACCGCGAAAGTTTTCCAGGGCACGGTAAGCTCTGACAAAGGCTTCTTGCGCTAAATCCTCGGCATCTGTATTATTGCCTGTCAATCTTTGGGCAAGCGTATAAACCCGCGCCTGGTAAAGATTCACGAGCTGTTCAAATGCTGTTAAATCCTTTTTTTGAGCCCTAGAAACTAACTGCGTGACAGCTTCCATCACTAATCTCCTCTGCCAGCACATTAACTCCTACCCTATGACAGTTCGAGATCATCTGAAAGGGCGAAAGTTCCAGCGTAAGCTTCTTTTTCTAAGTATAGCAAAAATATTCCTCTCTTGCCATGTACAGTTGTAGCTTCAGCCTCCGCCTTACGTTGAAATTGTCTGAAAGTAAATCGGGTTAGTAAAAATCCATGGTTTTTTGTTAATGTAAGTTTCCAGTCGATACGTGCCGGGCTGAGTCACCCTGAGACTCACGTTGCAGCGGGGAATTTCATCAAGAGGCTTGCCGTTATGAATAATTCTGTGACGCACGCCTCCACTAAATTCATGCGGACAATTAATTTGCAGACCGGCATTGTCGGTGAAGGGCACTACTTGACCGAGGGCGTATTCCCGATGGCCATCACTGGCGCTAAAGAGAAAGCCGGCAGGATCAGCGACCCGGCAATTAACGATAAAAGAGCGCCCAGAGCGAAGAGCCTCATAGACTTGCTGCTTAGCCTTTATTAACTTGTTTGAAAGGGGATTCTCCAAAAGCAGACAGTTATTGATCGTGCGAAAAAGAAACTTATAAGGGAAAATAATGCGTCGGATAAGTCCGCGGTGAATTGGCCATGCGTGGGCATCGCTGCCGGCGATCGCCACCAGCCTTCGTTGCCCGGAAATTTGGTCAAAGCGTGCCAGCGACTGAGGACAAGGACCGCTAATAGGACCGTACGGGTTAAGGTAGGCATAGTACAGACCCTGTAGGAGGCTTCTCACTCCGTCACGCCACTGTGAACACCAGTTCCATACTTCCATGCCGGTAAACCCGCTTATATCCCATTTTGACCAGCAAAAATTCTGGTTATTAAAAACGACCGGAGAGCCTTTTTCATAGGGATGAGCGATGAAGCCCAGGCCGTTTTGTCTATTTACGGCATCAATCACCTGCTGAGGGTCGTTGTCGTTGGGTGGGATCTCGGTTGTGATGTCCAGTGCCAAATAATGATGCTTAGCATCGTTTATCTCACTCCCCACCAGGACTAATACATCATCAACAAAATCTTCTTCGGGAAGCCCTTCGAGGCTATTATGGTCTGTGATAATTACATAAGCAAGGCCGGAAGCCTTAGCCGCTCGGGCAATTTCTGTAATAGTGCCGTTACCGTCAGAATAGTTACTATGAATATGAATATTACCCAAGAACTGATACATAGCTTGCCCCCTGCTCAAGTTAATTTGCTGAATTGCCCTCATAATGAGTGTAAGGCAACTATCGAAATTATACCACAAAAACAAATTAAGACAAATAGTTCACTAATCAAACACATGCAGATCATAATTTTCACATGCAGATCATAATTTTGAAAGGCAAATGATGTATGGATTGCGGAAAATGCACACTAAAAAGCAGAGCCGTCCGTAATTGGACGGCTCTGCTTTTTAGTTAGTTTGCTGTCCGGCGGTTAGGGGAAATCAGCGTGTGATTAATCCGTTCCAGTTCTACTAGGGCGCGGCCGGTACCAAGAGCTACGCACGCGATAGGATTTTGAGCGAGATAAACATTAACGCCAGTTTCCCGGATAAGCAGTTTACCAAGACCGTCTAACATTGCGCCGCCACCAGTCAGCACAATCCCCCGCTCAATAATATCACCAGCCAACTCCGGCGGTGTTCTCTCCAGGACACTGCGAACAGATGCAACCACCGCATCAAGAGGCTCATGAATAGCTTCCAGAACGTGTTCTGTGCGGACCATAAATGAACGGGGCAGGCCGGAGAGCAAATAGCGACCACGGATTTCCGTCTCCAAGGAACGGCTCCCGGCTAAAGCAGTCCCTACTTCAACTTTAAGCGCTTCAGCCGTACGCTCGCCAATAAGCAGATTAAACTCCTTACGGATGAAGCGTGCAATAGCTTCATCGAATTTATCGCCGCCCACACGGACAGATTCCGTCACCACAATCTCACCTAGAGAGATAACGGCCACATCGGTAGTGCCTCCCCCAATATCAACCACCATATGACCAGTGGGCAGAAAAATATCAAGGCCGGCGCCCAAGGCTGCTGCGCGAGGTTCTTCGATTAAGAAAGCCTCCCGGGCGCCGGCGCGCATCACTGCTTCCACCACAGCTTTTTGTTCCACACTGGTGGTGGCAGCAGGGATGCAAACTATGACCCTGGGGCGAATCAGTCGGCGTTTATCACAAACTTTGCCTATAAAATAGCGCAGCATCACTTCAGTTATTTCAAAATCGGCAATAACTCCTTCGCGCAAAGGGCGGGTGGCGACAATGTTGCCTGGGGTACGACCCAGCATTTTCTGTGCCGCCTCACCCACTGCCAGAACATGACGGGTGTTTTGCTCAATTGCCACCACAGAAGGTTCATGAAGAACGATGCCTTTGCCCCGCAAATAAACTAGTACGGTGGCTGTTCCCAAATCTATGCCCATGTCGGTTCCGAGATTGATGACCAACACCCCTTTTCAGCCTGTCTCCCTAAAAAGACTTTCTTAGCTTAGACTCAATTCGGCAGTTGGCCGTTTTTTCCTTTATAATTACCATATTTTTTATCAATCACCTAAATATTTCTGGCGAGTTGCCTCACCACCACGCAAATGACGCTCCGCTTTGTTTTTCTCTAAAACCATTTTAATCTCTCGAAAGATAAAGCGGTTAATGTATGGAAGCCGTTCTATTATATCTTTGTGGACTGTAGATTTAGATACACCGAAAATCTTGGCCACTTGCCTGACTGTAGCCCCAGTTTCGAGAATATAATTACTTATTTCCAGGACGCGCTGCTCGATATAGTCCTGCACTAAGCCGCCCCCTTTATGCATTTTGTAAACAATATATGTGCCGGGGGCAATTATGACACAATCTCAATTAAGCAATGAAGGCTAACTAAAGTGAACTCGTTT
>QLUI01000226.1 GCA_018725345.1 Bacillota bacterium
TGCTCGCGTCCCTGGGCTTGTTTTAATCTCATAGGCATCAACCCTCCTTTCCCGGTTTCCTTAAGTAAAACTACACCCCGAGTCCTTCAACTCAATAAACCCACTTCTCTTCTAGACGCTCCTTCAACCGGTACCAGAGCCAGAAAAGGAATCCGGCGAAGGTTGCCAACGTGAGCCCTATTGCCACTGCTTTGGCCTTATTCACCTCAAACACCTCCCTCCATTAAAAGTATAACATGGTAAGGTTAAGGCTGAGTTAAGGTTTTGTTAAGAGATTGTTAAATTTCGACTGATAGGACATTGGCGCCTCCTCCCCAAGGGGGAGCCAGGGGGCAGAAGCCCCCTGGCTCCGAGGAGGTAAAGGTGAAAAGGGCGCTTCACTCATGGGGCAGCCTGTAATACAATCCGGCCCTCAATCTGGGGGGAAATCGGTGAGTGTGCCCTGAAGTAGTTGGCCATGGCATCCCGCACAAATACTCCGGTGTCACGCACAAACTCACCATCGAGGACGAAGGTGCCGGCCACGGAGTAAGTACGATCCATGACAAGCTCCATTCCGTCGATGTATACGCTTCAACCCTCTCCGCCCGGCGGGGGAGAGGGTTGAAGCTGAACCGCAGACCGGAGACCTGGAGGAAACCGCCCTCAGGAACCGGAATAGCAGCAACTCCCCTCTCCAGCAGTTGCACGATCTGCACTCCGGTCAGACTGTGTACAAGGATCGGCATATCGAAAGGATAGATGCGGAATATGTCGCCTTTGGTGATCGCTCCTTTGGCAATACCCTCTCTGATCCAGCCTGAGTGGACTATTGCAATATCGGCCGCTGCGCTAAGGCGGATGCTGTCGGCGACGATGTTCCCCAATGCTGTCTCCTGGGATGAGTCGGTCGCCCGGAGGGGCAAGACAACGGTGCCGGCTAGCACATCCTGAAGGACCGCAGCGATCAACGGTTCAAGCTGAGCTCGATCCAAAAGAGCCTTCGCCGCCGGAGTGAGCACGAAAGGCGACGATTCGAGATGATCGACAGCGTAGCCGACTATCTCTTGCAAATGAGGATTGTCTGCATAAGCAGCAGCGACGATCGCCTCAACATCAGGATCATGGGCGATCGAGTCATCGATCCGGATAAGCCGATGTTCGATAGCGATCAGTTCGCCGTCTTCGATCGTCATATCCAGGCGGCCGATCTGTTCACCGAGCCAGCCGTTCTCCACGATCAGCGCTCCGCCGATCTGTAGCGGCTCGGTAAGCAGAAAGTGGGTGTGCCCGCTGAGGATAAGGTCGATCCCCGGGGCGAACATCGCCACTGTACGGTCCTCAAAGTGGCCGAGATGCGATAGGACGATCATCAGATCGACTTCTCCCTGCAGTGCAGCGACGAACTCCTGCGCAACCTCAACCGGGTGCCGGCGGGAGACGATCCCGATCACTTCGTCATGCTGCAGATTGGGCGTAGCGGAGACGGCCAATATGCCGATCCGCACGCCGGCCCGTTCGATGATCTTGTACGGTGCGAACAGCCGCTCTCCTGTTTCGGTGTAGACCAGGTTGGCGGAAAGGAACGGGAAAGTGGCCGTCTCTTGGGAGGCGAACAACGGGGTCAGGCCCCAGTTGAATTCGTGATTGCCGACGACCATTGCATCGTAGCCGATCGCGTTCATCGCCTCGATCATCACTAGCCCTTGCGTGTAGTGCGCGATCCCGGTTCCATGGAGGGTGTCGCCGGAATCGAGCACCAGGACAGGCTGCCCCTCTGCCCGGATTTCGTTGATCACCGTGGCAATGCGCGCCAGTCCGCCGACTGTGCCAGTGACATCGGGCCGATCGAACGGCGCGGCCCGGCCGTGGAGGTCGTTGGTGTGAAGGATAGTCAGATGACTTATTATCTTAATCCTGCCTTCCACCACAGGGTGTATCTTTCCTTTCTCTCTGATGTAGGCAGCCACGGCATCCCGGAGGAAGTCACCCGTTTCCAGCACCACTTTGGCCTCTTTGAGCATGGTGTACTTATCTCCGCCCCCTGACAGGAAGTCATTGGTGGCGACGATGTAGGTTCTGTCCAGCTCCAGAGGGGTTCCTCCGATGGTCACTTCAACTACGCGGTCACCAGAAGGCCGTGCTGGATCGAAGGTAAATGTCATTCCAGAGACTTGCGGGAACGCCCCCGTAGGAGACTCATCGCTGACACCGTTCTCCAGCGCCTGCCAGATCGCCTCACCGGTCAGCTCCAGGGCCACGACATAGTTGTCGAACGGGAGCACGGTGAATATTTCCTCGAGGGTGATCGGCCCTACATCAATACTGGCCCGGATCCCACCGCCGTTCTGGATGGCAATATCTGCCCCGGCCCTCTCTCTGATCACATCAGCGACCAGGTTGCCTAAGTTCGTCTCTTTTGACCGGATGTCCGCCCTCTCCCCATCGAGGGCGACCTCTGCCTCTCCGATCACTTCAGCCAGCTCTGCCTGCAAGGCCTCTCTGTATGGGGTTATCACAGCATTTACGGCCGCGTCCTCCTCTATGGCGGGGGTGATGGGGAGAAATCCATGGTGGAAGCTGGTGACGACACCGTTTTCGACCACAATATCTAATCGTCCTAGAACCTTGCCGTATTCGGCTGAATCAACCAGGATGACATTCCCTATCTGATCCACGCGCTGCTCGTGGGTATGACCGCTCACCGAGACCGCAATCCCGGGTACCTCCCGGAGCACCGCCTCCTCCTCTGCGGTTCCTATATGGGCCAGGAGGACGATGAGATCAACCTGTGGGCCTATCTGCTCCACGATCTCCCTGGTGACCGTCACCGGATCTAAGAACTCCAGATCCTCCACATTTCTCGGGTGGGTCACAATGGGGGTGTATGTCGTTACCAGGCCGATGATCCCGATCTTCAATCCTCCCACTTCAACGATAGTGTGGGGAGGAAGGAAGGGGACAGGCTCGCCGATCTTGTACTGCACATTAGCACCGAGGATCGGAAATTCGGCCTGCTCAGCCCTTTCTTGCAGAACCCCGAGCTCGTAATTGAAGTCGTGGTTACCTACTACCATGGCGGTATAGCCGATTGCGTTCATCGCCGCAATCACGGACTCCCCCTTGGAGAGGTTCGCCAGATTCGTGCCGTGGATGGTATCACCGGCATCCAGGAGGATGGTGTTCGGCTGCTCGTCTCTTATTTGGTTGACCAGAGTGGCTATTCGGGCTATCCCACCGATGTACTCCTCCGCTTTCCACGGCTTGAATGGCTCCAAACGTCCGTGCAGATCTCCGGTGTGCAGGATCGTGATGGTTGTTGGCCCTACCCCTTCTCCCGGTACTGGCGCTTCTGGGGGACAACCGGCTACCATCAATCCACTTACCAGCAATACCGCAGCCATTATCACCGAAGCTATTCTTTTGTGCATCTGGTCCTCCTTCATCTTAGTTGTTTTCTTTGTTTTGTGCATCTCGTTCTCCTTATATCTTACTTGTTTTCCTGGCGGTGCTCCTGTCTGTTGAATTCGTTATATCCCTGTTTCCCTCCTTCCTTGCTCTTACTGTCCCTCTCCCTGACCCAATCAACAATGGCTCATGTTCAATTTACCTCTTCGCCCGA
>QLUI01000227.1 GCA_018725345.1 Bacillota bacterium
GAAAGCCTGGATGCGATCACGATGGCGCATAACCTGTGTGATGACTATGGCCTGGATGTAATTTCGGCCGGCAGTGTGATAGCTTTCGCCATGGAATGTTACCAGAAGGGGGTATTAACAAAATCTGAAACCGATGGATTGGAGCTAATGTTCGGAGACCCCGATGTTATTATTCAGCTTACACACAAGATAGCCAAGAGAGAAGGCATGGGAGATTTGTTAGCTGAAGGGACAAAACGGATGGCTGAAAAACTGGGTAAGGGAACCGAAAGATTTGCTATGCATGTCAAAGGTCTGGAGTTGCCGGCCTATGACCCCAGAGCCGCCAAAATATGTGGATTGTCATTTGCCACTGCAAATCGGGGAGGTGACCATATAACATCTTACGTCGAAGGCCCCGCCTTCATGGATGTTCCCCTTCTTATCGTTGAAGAGAGCAAGATCGAAGACCCTCTCGTGGAAAACCCGGCGGAGACCAGGGTTGTCAAGGATTTGGAGGACGCCAACACCGTTTTTGATGCCATGGGGACATGTAAGTTCATGGGGATGGCGCTAACTGCGGAAGACTGGGCCGACATGATAGCCAATTGCGTGGGATGGGAATTCGATGTCGGTGATTTCAGAAGGCTTGGAGAGAGGATTTACAATCTGGCAAGAGCTTTCAATGTGAGAGAGGGGTTGACCAGGGCTGATGATACCCTTCCGAAGCGCTTACTTGAAGACCCAATGCCCGAAGGTGCAGCGAAAGGGCATGTAGTGGAGAAGCTGGATGAGATGCTGGATGCTTACTACGAATTTCGGGGACGGGACAAGGAAACCGGCAAGCCAACCCCGGAAAAGCTCAAAGAGCTGGGGCTGGGTGATATAATCGGTAAAATATAGAGGGGGGCAAAGATCATGGTTTCCGTCGCTGAAAAGCCCTGGCTTAAGCATTACAGATTAGGGCCGTACAAACTCCCGCAGACAAAGGAGCCCTACCCCAGGATGACTCTCCACAGCCTTCTGGATGCTACGGCCGCGGAGTATCCCGATAAATCGGCCTGTTCTTACCTGGGGAATGAGATAAGTTATGAGGAGTTGAAGCTTGAGGCAGACCGGCTGGCAGCGGCCCTTGCCGGCCTGGGCGTGAGAAAGGGCGACAGAGTAGCAACTATCCTTCCCAATTGTCCCCAGTTTGTGATAAGCGATTTTGGGATACTTAAGGCGGGAGCGGCCCATGTCCCATGCAGTGTGCTGCATAAAGCCGCTGATTTGATCTACGAGATTGGCGAGTCCGGAGCGGAGACCATAATCTGCGCCGAGGAATCCCTTGAACTGGTCGAGTTCATAAAAGGCAAGACCAGGATCAAGAATGTGATCCTTACCTCTCTCATGGATTATTCCCTGGAGAAGCCGGGATTAAGGCAGACACCGAACACCTATCAATTTCGTGATTTGATAGCCGGTCACCAGCCCAGGCCGCCAGAGGTGGTGATCAACCCGATGGAAGATGTGGCAATTCTTGTGTTCACCGGGGGTGCTACCGGATTGCCCAAGGGTGTAATGGTGACTCATTACAACCGGGTGGCGGCGGTGACCCAGGTCGCATGGGCTTATGAGCCTTTGAAAGTGGGAATCAGGGGGAAGACCGCGGTACTGATGCCCATCCCGCTTTTTCACACCTACGGCCATTGCACGATGCATTTTGCTGTTTACTGGGGTCTTAAGATGTACTTCCTTCTGGATCCCAGGGATACCGAGGCGCTCTCGCAGATGCTGACAAAATATCGTCCGTTTCTGTGCGCCTGCGTGCCAACTCAATACACCCGGCTGATATTAAAAGGGCTTGGAAGAATAAACACTATGTTCATGTCAACTACAGCCGCCCTCGCCCCAGAGGTTGCTCAGAAATTCAGACAGCAAACGGGGGTGCCCATAATCGAGACTTATGGTCTCACGGAAACTGGCGGCAGCACTCACATGAATCTCTCGTCTTTCGCCAAGATCACCGGCTTTATGGCTTCGGAGAAGTTCGGCTCGATAGGGGTGCCACTGCCGGATACGGAGGTCAGAATCGTGGACCTGGAGACGGGCGAGGAGGCACCCGCGGGGAAAGAGGGCGAGTTATATGTTCGTGGTCCCCAGATTATGAAAGGCTACTGGCCCGAGCCCTGCAAAGGACTGGTGGATGGGTGGCTTCCCACCGGTGATGTGGTGAGAATGGACGATGAGGGCTACTTTTACATCACGGACCGAGTCAAGGACATGGCAAATGTCTCTGGATATAAGGTCTATACCCGGCTGGTTGATGATGTGCTATATGAACATCCGGCGGTCGCTGATGCTGCGGCAATTGGAATTCCCGACCCCGAACGTCCGGGCAGCGAAAGGATAAAGGCCTTCATAAAACTGAAGCAGGAGCACGAGGGGAAAGTCACTGCCGATGATATAATCAGCCACTGCAAGGAGAAACTGCCCCCCTATGCGGTTCCCAGGCTCGTGGAGTTCCGCAAAGAGCTGCCGCTCACCGTTACAGAGAAGCTTTTCAAGCGGCAACTCAGGGAAGAGGAAGTAGCGAAGATGAAAGTTGGAGCGCAGTAGCATCCTTCTCGATATTGCAAGGATAGATGTCAAGTTACGAGGATCTAGAAGCAAAGGTAATAGACACCGGTATCTGCACCTCTTGTGGGGCATGCATTCTGGCCTGCCCCACTTTCCATATCAAGTTCATTGAGGGAAAGCCGCAGAGGCCCAGGAGGGCACTGGACTGCGTGAGGTGTACCACCTGTTACGATGCCTGCTATATGCTCCGGCAGGGGTTGATGGGCGATATAGAGCGGGGCATTTTGGGTTGGGGAGAAAAGGAGAGCATCGGGATATACAAGCGCGCTCTGGCGGCAAGGGCGGGAGAGCAAAATAGGGCCTGTCAGGATGGGGGGATCGTAACCTCGCTCCTGACCTACGCCTTGGGAGAAAACCTCATTGATGGGGCTATAGTTGTTGGAAGCAATGGATGGATGCCCGTAACCTATACGGCAAAAACCAAAGGAGAAATTATCACATCATCACTGACCAAGTACGGGACCGTCCCGTTGCTGAAGGAACTTAGAGCTGCGGCTGTGGATCACGGGCTCAGCAGAATCTGCCTTGTGGGTTCACCGTGTCATATCCGCTCTTTAAGATATCTGCAGCATCGCAACCTGCCGCTGGCATCGGTGGTGAGATTTACGGTGGGCTTGCTTTGCCGCGAGAATTACGATTATTACGGCATCGTAGAGAAGGTGCGGGGGAAAGGGCTGGATATTGGAGAGATAGATAAGTTCAGCGTCTCTGATGAGTTTGATATATATGCTGGTGGGAGGAAATTATCCTTTCCCATAACGGAGGTAAAGAGTTGTGTCCCGAAACACTGCCTAGTTTGCGAGGATTTCGCCTGCGAGCTGGCAGACATATCAGTTGGAAGCGATGGCTCTCCGGAGGGATGGTCAACCGTTATAGTCCGAACTGAAGAGGGGGAAGGGATTTTCACCGACTTTGAAGGAAATAAGGTTATAGAGGCGCAACCTTTGCAGG
>QLUI01000228.1 GCA_018725345.1 Bacillota bacterium
GAGTCTTTCTTCGACTGCTACAGCGCCTACTTCTGTGAGCGTGTTTCCCAGGACGCTCTCCGCGGGGCGACTTTTGTGGACCCGTATGCCACCGAGCCGTACCTCTACCATCTGGCCATGGTATCGACAGTCCGCCGGTCTGACCCCCAGTTTCCTGAAGCTTTTGGGTCTGATCAAGTACTGGAGGCGCGGCTGGTAGCACTTACCCAGGCGCTAGACGGTGAGCCAGGGGAGTGTCCCGTAGAACTGTTGATGGTCCTCCGACCTGCCACCCACGTTTCGCCCCTTGCTTTACCATCTCACAACCAGGTTGATCAGGCCCTCATTCGCGCCAGGACATATCTCCAGGATGCCGTGGCCGAACCTATGGCAAGGCAGCAAGCAGAGCAACTGGCCGCCTTAGTGAAGGGCAGCGAGACGTTTGTCCAGGCCGGGTTTGACTACCAGGAAGCTGAGCTTCTGCAGTCTCGTGCCAGGCTCAGGGGAAGGGCGCAGGCTGGTGATGCTGCTGCCAGGGCTGGGTTGGAGACTGTGAAGAAAAAACAGCACGCTATCGCTGCACAGCGTACGAGAACACTGGCTGTTCTGCATCGGGAGCCAGAACTGGTAGATGTTGGAGAAATTACCTTGCTGGCCCATGCCTTAGTGTTGCCCTCCACCGACCCGGCGGATCGTCAGCGGCATGACAAGGAGGTTGAGCGCATCGCTATGCAGGTGTCGCGGACCTATGAGGAGTCCTTTGGAGCCCGAGTAGATGACGTGTCAACAGCGGAGCTCGCCTGGCAGGCTGGACTTGACAGACATCCAGGCTTCGACCTGTTGTCCCACCGCCCTGGCAGTGAAAAGCGGTGCATCGAGGTGAAGGGCCGCAGAGGAGTAGGAGACATCGAGCTGACAGACAACGAGTGGCCCAAGGCAGCGAATCTGCGTCAAGAGTATTGGCTCTATGTGGTTTACGATTGTGCCACCACCCAGCCCCGACTCCTTCGAGTGCAAGACCCTTTCCAGAAGCTCCTGGTGCGGGCTAGGGGCGGGGTGATTATTGACGAAAGCAGCGTATTTGAGGCTGCAGAATGAAGAAATGAGAATGCAAGGACAGGAGGTAAAGCAATGAAGATTATCGATTTCCGAGTTCAAATGTACAAGTGCTTCCAAGATTCCGGATGGGTCAAAGTGTCCCCCCTTACGACTCTCGTTGGCAAGAACGAGTCTGGTAAGACCGCGCTCCTAAAAGCCCTGCACAAATTCAAGCCCTTCAGGGACGAATCGTATTCCATGGACAGGGAGTGGCCCAGAGCTCACAGGAGGGCGCGAGACCAAAACCAAGTTGTCTGTTGGGTCAGGTTTGAGTTGGAGGACAGCGAAAAAGAGGAATTTTCCCAACTCGTTGGGCGAGACGTCAGTCCAACGCATGTGGACATCGGTCGTACCTATGGGGGTACTTTTGTTATTGAGTCCTTGCATGAACTCGTTCCCGACAAGTGGCCTAGGAAATTGATTGAAGAATCTTTCGGCTCGTTACCAGGGCCTCAAGAGCCTGTTGGAGACACCTTTCGACAGAAAGCCACTGAGCTTCTACGAGAGGCGCGCGAGCTGGCGTTTGGAGGGCGCGCGCCTGAACTTCCTTCGCTCACGTCTGGGCACATTGCGGCTCTGCGGGAGGTTTTCACGCCTGGTGACCCTTCTCCTCAGCATGAGAATGAAGAACAGTACGTGCAGCAATACCTATCACGTCTCAACGCAATAGCGTCCCGCTTGGCGTCGCTTGGCTCACTGCAGCAAAACGTTCAGGACTACCTGATCAATCACATACCAACCTTCATTTACATGTCTGACTACCGTGCATTTACCGGCTCTGCCCAGCTAGACCTAGTCAAGGAACGGATGAATCGCAACCAACTTACTGAGGAAGACAAGACTCTTCTTATGATTATGGAGCTGGCTGGGCTAAATCTAGACGAGGGAGTCCAGAAAGGAAACTTGCCAGACCGCGAACAACGACAGTACGACATGAGTGACGCATCGGCTACGCTTACCAAAACGATTTCTGATCATTGGAAGCAGCGTAAATATGAGGTTCAATTCCGTGCCGATGGACAACTGTTCTACACCTTTGTTAAGGACGAGCTAGATCCTTCTCTGATTCGCTTGGAAGAGCGTTCGAAGGGGTTTCAGTGGTTCTTCTCCTTTGACTTGATGTTCATGTACGAAAGTCAGGGGACTTTCAAGGACTGTGTGATCCTTTTGGATGAACCTGGCCTGCATTTGCACCCAAATGCCCAACGCGAGCTATTAGAACGCATGGAGCAATACGCACGCGACAATATACTCATCTACACGACTCATCTCCCCTTCATGATCGACTTGGCTATGCCAGAGCGAATTCGTATCCTGAGCGAATCCGACAATGGCAATGTCGTCTCCGAGGATTTCACTCGGGCCCAACCGGAAGCAAAATTTGTGCTTCAGGCAGCCTTGGGTATGAGTGGCCGTATGAGCTACCTCGTGTCCACAAGAAACCTGGTTGTGGAGGGGGTGGACGATTACTGGATCATCACGGAGCTCTCAAACCTGCTCAAACGAGCCAATGAGTCAGGGCTTCCCGAGGACGTGTTCATAACCCCGGCAGGTGGGGCTCCAGAGGCTGCATATATCGCCACCTTTATGATTGGACAACAGCTTGATGTAGTCGTTTTGCTTGACTCCGACAGGGCCGGCAGGGAGGCACGAGACGCGCTGGTCAAGAAATGGCTCACCCGTTACCATGCCCGGCAGACACAGATTCTGAGTCTGGGAGAGGTGGTCGGTGTTCCAGACAAGGAGTTCTCGGTTGAGGACCTTTTCCCCGAAGAGTTCTATCTCGAGCGCGTCAAGAACGTCTATAAGAGAGAGCTGGCAACGGCCAATGTTGAGGAGATACCCCTTAAAGGATCCGATCAACTCTGCAAGCGTGTTGAACGTGCGATGAAGGAACTCGGAATCGAGTTTAACAAAGGGTCTGTAGCAAAGGTAATTCGCGCAGAGCTCAGCCATATGAAAGATGCGTCAGGGTTACCTGAGGAGACACAAGAAAAGGCAAAGAAACTCATGACAGCAATCACAGCAGCGTTGCCGGAGGCGTCATCATGATGCATGAACGCCGAGACGACCGCCCCCGTCTCATAGAAATAGCCTTTCCCCTGAAGCAGGCATCGCTCGACTCGGTGCACGAGAAGAACGTGCGGCACGGGCACATTTCCACGCTCCACATCTGGCCGGCGCGCCGTCCCCTAGCTGCCTGCCGTGCTGCACTTATCGCTACGTTACTCCCCGATCCTGGCACTGAGACTGAGCGCCGTAGCCTGCTACAGCGGCTTGCGGGGAGAGTAGTTACCCGCAGTACTAATAAGCGCTTCGGCGGGCGCAATGCCCCGACGCTGAAGGAGGAGACAGAAGGTGGCATCCTTCACTGGGGTAGGGAGAATAGCCCAGACCTGGAGTTCTTCCGCCAGGAAATCAAGAAGGCTTACGGCGGGCGGGCACCCCGGGTCCTCGACCCCTTCGCCGGGGGC
>QLUI01000229.1 GCA_018725345.1 Bacillota bacterium
TTACCTGCTGGAAACTTTTGTAGATCGGAGCCGATTTCGCGGAACTTGCTATAAGGCTGCCAACTGGATTTTATGTGATTAAGCACATAAAACCCATTATGTGACGTTCTCAGTTATGTGACGCAGAGAGAAAAAGTGGCTTACTATTGAGGCTTTTCCATTTTCCTACGTCACATAAGTAAATCCCGCCATCCTGCCGATACATTACAACGCCCTTAGGAAGCTCATCACTCCTGGATAATCATGCCATGGTTTGCTGTGTTGTTCTGAGACTGGAATTTCACAATGAGCCAGTGCCTTCGCTTTCATCTCGAGATCGACTTCGGCATAGACATTTGTTGTATTCAGGGATACATGGCCAAGCCAGGCACGGATGGTGTTGATATCAACACCGGCACGCAAGAGGTGAACACCCGTTGTATGCCGGATAGTGTGTACACTAACCTGCTTTGTGAGTAGGGAAGGCTCTTGCCAAGCCGCCTTGAGTACATTCCGTTTGACGAGGGTGCGGATTCCAAAGCGGGTGAGGGGTTGCTTACGACGGTTTAAGAAGACCACTTCATGAGATACCCGTTCTGCAATAAGAGGAGCCAGCACCCCTGCTGTCAACGTCCACAGGGGACAATAACGCGTTTTACCGCCTTTCCCATTAATTTTTACCGAAGGTGAGCGACCAAGTTCCAAATCTCCGACCGTTAGGCGTGCCGCTTCATCAGCTCGCGCTCCACTGTTGTACAAGAACAGAATCAGGGCATAGTCTCGTTGGCCTTGTCGAGTAGAGCAGTCTGGAGCGTTGAGAAGAGCATCCATCTCAGGTTTTTCAAGGTAGGTCATTGTGGGCTTTGGTGTCTTCTTGAAAGGAACGGCTCGTATTTCGGAGCACCAAGCGATGTACTCAGGGCAACGCTCGCCAATAAAGCGAGCCAGGGCGTGAATCGCAGCGAGACGCTGGTTGCGTGTAACAATCGAGCAGCTCCGTTTTTGCTCGATATGTTGCAGAAAGCTACGGACAACATCTGCTGATATGTCTTCGACGTCCAGGTGGTCTACCGGTTGCCTCACCCTCTGAGCAGTAAACGGAAGTAGCAAGGCCAATGTATCACGGTAGCTCGCCTGAGTGTTGCGTGCAAGATTTCGCTCCCCAACCAAATACTCCATTAGGAAGCGGCGAATCCAACCACCGATACGTTGTTTTTCATTCATGATTACTTAACCTCCTGTAAGGCGTAGTGCTCAAAGCGACGATTCGCTTCTTTCTGAAGTTCTGGGGTCATACTCAGGTAACGCTGGGTAGCAGCGATATCGATATGACCAAGATAAGTGGATAACTGGGGAAGTAGGCGTTGAACGTTAGCACCCTGACGATACCAAGCTACGAGTCGATGTACGGCCATCGTGTGACGAATGTCATGTACACGAGGTTGGTAACGAGCTCCCTTTTCACGATGGATGCCAGCGGCCTCGCGTAGGATGGGGAAGACCTTCCTTGCCTGATCATATGTAAGGGCATTTCCAGAGCGCGTAGCAAAGAAGGCAGAATCTTCCCCTTTAGGGCGAGGTAGCCCTCGCCGTCTTTGCACATAGGTTTGGAGCGTGTCCCTCAGGCGAGGGCCTATTGGTACCAACCGCGTTTTGAAGAATTTGCCGTTGCGGACGACAATTAGGTTTTTCGCAAGGTTCACATCTGTCAGTGCCAGCGAGAGCGCCTCACCAATACGAAGCCCTGTGCCATAGAGCGTCAGTATTAGCGTACGGAAGGTGTCGGCCCGCAGAGGGCTGAAGGGGCTTCGCAACCTGTCTGTCGCTGCTATAAGCCTGCGCAATTCCTCTAAGGTATAGATATAGGGAGTCATAGGCTCAGGACGTTTGGGTATTGTTTTTGGCAGAGGGGAGGATTCAATGTAGTTTCGGATGATCAAGAAGTGATAGAACTTGCTAAGCGCTTGAAACTTTATGTGCCAGAAGCTCGTGATAGCGCCTTCCCCAGCGAGAAATGCTTGGACAGTGCTCGGTTGGACTTGCGTCACTTCAATATCGCCCATTGCTCGGCAGAAAGCTTTGAGTATTCTGGCTGGGGATTGGAAGTCCACACCCATAGAACGCTTGAAGGCAATGTATTCAGTGACAAGTCGTGATAGCTTCATATCAGTCCTCCTAGATCAAAAGTAGCTACCTCACGTAGCCCCTCTATATCCACCTTGGCGTAGATTCGAGTAGCGGAGGAGCTGCGATGTCCGAGGTAGTCGCCAATTTCCTTGAGAGAGAAACCTTCTGAAACAAGGTGAGCTGCACAGGCGTGGCGCAACGAGTGTGGCCCCCGGTGGGGTGTATGGATGCCAATCTTCAGCATACGTCTACTGGTCAGACTATACAGGCCGGCCCTTGAAATCGGTCTCAAAGGAGCCGCGAGTGTAAGAAATACCTCACGCCGAGAAGACTGTGGGCGTACTTCCCGCAAATACCGGACGATGGCATTGCCTACTGTCGGTGACAGAGGATATACTTGGCTTCCCCTACCTTTAACGCGGGACATTATAATCTGGTCGTGTCTCCAATCAATATCTTCAAGCCGCAGCTTCGCAACCTCCGTGGCACGAAAACCGTAGACTGCAAAGAGCATTACAATGGCCCGATCGCGTATATCACCTGGTCGATTAGTTTCCATGCTGGCAAGCAAGTGCCTCACCTCGTCCCAAGACGGACCTGATGGTAGGCCTTCCTGGGCGTAGATACGCGGCCCCTTTATGGCTTGTGCTATTGAGGATGCACACCACCCTTTCGTTCTAGCGTACCGAAAGAATGCTCGAAGAGCAGTGGCCACATTGTTAATTGACACTCGGGAACATCCTCTTCTACCGCAAATGGCAAGAAACTCGTCGACATCTATGATCTGAACCGCAGCAAAAGGACGCATCTTGTCTGAGTACCAGCACAGAAACCCTCTTAAGTAACCACGCCAACTGCGGATCGTCGTTGAGGACAGACCCCGCTCATGCTCCAACCATGTGCTGAAATCTGTGACTAGATCAGCAAATGGTATGGGCTCCTTAGGTTCATGCAGACAACCCAAAAAACGAAGCCACAGTTTTGCCACGTGAATAAAGCGAGCGCGGGTCCATCGCTTATTGAGGGCATGACCACAGAGACGTTCCCGCTGTGCCCAGTCTTTGGCAGCTGCTTTTATTTGCTCAAGGCTTACCCTGAGGCTAGGATAAACACTGAGTTTGCGAGCGACCCATAGAAGCTCATAGGCCATCACGAGCAGCGTTGCATGCGCATATCCTTGCTGTGCACAGTGCGAGAGGTAACGCTTGCGTTCCTCTGCGTATGGGGCGCTTTTGTGACGAGCGAGGACAGAGGGAAGTTTGAACAATTTTTCGAACATGGTTAGACCTCCTGTAGGAATATCTAACCATATTATAACAAGGTGAGATTATCTGGAAGAAAGCAGGGTTTGGAAGAGTACTCTCGGAAATTCAAGAAGGAAAAGTCTATTCAAAGAAGGGAATAGAAAGTATTTAAAGTACTGGGTACTTTATTTTTACCCCTAA
>QLUI01000023.1 GCA_018725345.1 Bacillota bacterium
TGCGAGCGAACCGAGGAGGGTTTATGCATGAAAGTGCTAGTTAGCGATCAGATCTCCGACTTGGGGGTGGCCAAGCTTAGG
Source organism: Bacillota bacterium (assembly GCA_018725345.1). GTDB lineage: Bacteria > Bacillota > Dethiobacteria > Dethiobacterales > Dethiobacteraceae > GPS1B09. The sequence goes on from QLUI01000023.1 coordinate 82, forward strand.
GAAAAAGCTCTTGTGGTGGATGTAATAACCGACTTGACACCCGAACAGCTTGTCGATGTAATTTCCCAGTATGACGCTCTTGTGGTCCGCAGTTCCACAAAGGTTACTCGACAGGTACTGGAGGCTGCCACAAACCTGAAAGTTGTTGGCCGGGCCGGTGTGGGTGTAGATAATATTGATGTGGAAGCTGCTACAGAGCGGGGGATAGTTGTCATTAATGCTCCTGACGGGAATACCATCTCCGCTGCAGAACACACTATTGCCATGATAACTTCTCTTGCTCGAAATATTCCCGACGCATCCACTTCTATGAAAAAGGGAGAATGGAAGCGCAGTAAATTTATGGGCGTGGAGCTATATAAAAAGATTTTGGGCGTTGTGGGTATAGGCAGGATTGGCAGTGAAGTTATAAAGCGGGCGAAAGCCATGGACATGGATATATTAGCTTATGACCCTTATATTTCCGCGGAGCGCGCGGAAAAAATGGGTGTAACACTGACTGGTCTGGAAGAAATCTACCGCAAAGCTGATTTTATAACTATGCATGCTCCGCTGACAAAAGCTACAAAATACATGATTGGCGAAAAAGAACTGGCAATGATGAAAGATGGCGTGCGGATTATTAACTGCGCCCGCGGTGGCCTCATCGATGAAAAAGCGCTCTATGATGCCTTAGTATCCGGGAAGGTAGCCGGTGCTGCTTTAGATGTTTTTGAGGAAGAACCGGTCAGCTGTAATCCTCTCTGTTCGTTGTCGAGTGTTATTGCAACGCCCCATTTGGGTGCGTCTACTGAAGAAGCTCAAGTCAATGTGGCTGTGCAGGTGGCAGGGCAGGTAGCCAATGCTCTGCTGGGTGAGCCACTCGTCAGCGCAGTCAATGTTGCTGTTATCCCGCCCGAAACTTTGGCAGATGTGAAGCCGTTCATCCCTTTGATGAAAAAACTTGGCTCATTCTATACCCAGGTTTTTAACGGACAGGTGGAAGCTGTTGATATCCTCTACAGCGGAGAAATCGCTAACTACCCGGTGGCGCCGCTGACAAATTCGTTTTTAATCGGATTGCTGTCGGTAATCCTTCATGAGACGGTTAACTATGTGAACGCTCCGATGATTGCTAAACAAAGAGGCATTAAAGTTCGTGAAATTGTCAGCAAGACGGCGGAAAACTTTACGAATCTGATTACCGTCACTATAAAAACAGCAGACGGCGCTCAGACTATTGCCGGCACTCTTCTCAACAAAAATGATGTTCGCATTGTACAAATCGGTAAGTACCGAATCGAAGTTGTGCCCTCCCGCTATATGCTGGTCACCACATATATGGATATGCCCGGTGTGATTGGACGGTTTGGCATTACTCTAGGCAATCACAATATTAATATTGCCGGCATGCAGGTAGGTCGCCAATCCATTGGCGGAGAAGCTGTGATGGTTTTACAGGTTGACTCTCCTGTTTCTGAAGACATTCTAGCCAAACTGCAAGAATTGGATGCCATCATGTCCATTCGCTTTGTTAAGTTGGACTAAGCTTAGTATATTTCAAAGCGGCAGGAATACTTGTTATTGATCTCGAAATATAAAAAAAATGAGCTAAAGCTGTCTGGTGCCCGTTAGGGAGAATAGGGAACCGGGTGAAAGTCCCGGGCGGACCCGCCACTGTAAGGGGGAGCCTGCCACAAAAGCCACCGTTAAAACGGGAAGGCGTGGCGGGTGATGAAGCCAAGCCAGGAGACCTGCCCGACAGTTTTTTAGTGAGGGATGGAAAAACTCACGGTGTTAACCGTGGGTTTTTTTGTCGCATAGGAAATTATCTCGTTCAGGGAAGCTACGATCTTATGGAAGGAGGACGCTCCGGGGGATTCCCCCTTATTCTTGTTACAATTTGTTTTGTTAAGGAGGAAGAGTTGATGAGGTTGAGGAGACTTGTGGTGGTGGCGTTGTTCATCGGTATGAGTGCGGTAGGTGGTTTCATCAAAATTCCCAGTCCGACAGGAACGGTGGCTTTGGATTCTTTGCCGGGTTATCTGGGCGCAGTGTTGCTTGGTGGTTGGGGAGGAGCGGTGGTCGGTTTTCTTGGTCACTTGTTTAGTGCCGGCACGGTTCTATTCCCTCTTGGCCTGCCGATTCATCTGTTTATTGCTACGCAAATGGCAGTTTTTGTCAGTATTTTTGGCTTCTTATACAGGAAAAGGCAGCGGTTCCTGGCAGTGCTTGCCGGCATTTTGCTCAATGGCGTAGCGGCTCCAGCTATGCTGATTCCTATTTTTGGAGCTGGTTTCTTTGCGGCCATGCTCCTGCCGCTGATTGTCGGTTCGGCAGTTAACATTTTTTTGGCGGCGTTGCTGTCTGCCTCTGATCCTATCCAAAAAGCGGGGAAACAACTTGGTTTATGAGAAGATAAGGCAGTTTCGTGATTTGACCCTGATCCCTCTGTATCAGGATGAACTTCTGGTGATTGCCTGTGACTCTTTAGGGGGAATTGGACCTAAGCAACATGATATGGTGAAGGTGCCGGCGGAGACTGTAGGTCAATACACTGTACGCGGACCGTTAATGGAAGTGTTGGCGGCAGGTGCGAGACCGGTGACAGTAATTAACACGTTGGGTGTAGAAATGATGCCTACCGGGGCGGCGATTATCCAGGGCATCCGGAAAGAATTGCTGCTCTCCCGCCTGCCAGCCGACATTCTTGTTACGGGCAGTACTGAAGAGAATGCAAAAACTTGTCAGACTGCATTAGGGGTAACGGTATTAGGTAGGTCGAGCAAAAGCGAGTTAAGACTTGGCAAGTCCCTTGCCGGAGACATCGTTGCATGTGTTGGCAAACCGCTGGTGGGTGAAGAAGTGCTGCTTGGTACACCTGTAGATACCCGAATATTGTTTGAACTGTTGGCTCTGCCATGGCTTCATGAACTTTTGCCGGTAGGCTCGAGAGGTATCGGCTATGAAGCACGCGCTTTAGCCGCTGGTGCAGGTTTAACACTCACTTTGAGACTCGATTTGCAGCTTGATTTGGAGAAGTCGGCGGGGCCATCCACCTGCCTGCTTGTCACATTGCCTGAAGAATATTTGTCGGCATTGCAGGCAGTCAGCAACTTGCCCGTCTTTATGCTTGGCAGTCTGTCAGAGTAAAATAGACGCTTCGCGTTTTTTGTGACAGATGAAGCGTCTTTTTTATCCGCTAGGGGACGGCGGCGGCGACGTGGTGGTCACATATAACTAAAAAGCGTTCCACGGGGCTTTGGACGAACCGGCCAGTTTGAATCAATCGGTGAGAGTATGTCACTCTGAGCGGAACTTTGCCCCATAACCCTAACGGGTTATGGGGCAAAGTTATTAGAGGAAATTGGTTTTTTTGTGAAGGAATCTGGTCTGGGGTTGTCGAAGAGCGTTGTCGTATATAGATGTGCTTGTCTAGAGCAGTTGAGGGAGGACTTAGTCTTGTATTGGAATAGCGAAGCCGAATGTATGTCGAGGGATAGGTTGCAGGAATTGCAGCTCAAGCGATTGCGCAAGATTGTAGAACGGGTTTATAATAACGTGCCTCATTACCGTCGCGCTTTTTTAGCCGTAGGAATAGAGCCTGGCGATATTGGCAGCCTGAAGGATCTCTCAGGCTTGCCCTTTACGGTGAAAAAGGTGAGTTGGTCTTCACCACATTAACGAAGGAAGCGTTACCTATTATCCGTTATCGCACACGCGATATTACTACCCTCACGGTGGAACCTTGTCTGTGCGGGCGGACTCATGTGCGGATGGCTAAAGTGACCGGCCGCAGCGATGATATGATTATTGTTCGCGGTGTAAACGTTTTTCCAACTCAGGTGGAAAGTGTGCTGCTGGAAATTGGCGAAACCGAACCCCATTATCAGTTGATAGTAACCAGAGAGGGCAACCTTGATTTGCTGGAAATCCAAGTGGAAGTATCGGAGCGGATGTTTTCTGATAAGATAAAAGGACTGAAAGCAACGGTACACTTCAAATACTACCCCTTGAATCAAGTAACACTCGTCTTTATACAATAATTTTTCGTGCTTTTCGCGTGTTTCGCGGTTCATTTTAACCCCTCCAATTCTTTTTTCAGCGTCATTATTTAACCGCGAAAGTCGCGAAAATTGGAGCGGAAAATTCATTCGCAAATCGATTCTATTCTTGGAATCAGTGCCAAAATCCGCCTGGTGGAGCCAAAAACAATTCCACGCAGTGAAGGGAAAGCTAAGCGAGTTATTGATAACCGGCAACTGTAAGGGAGGTTATAAATGATAAAGCAATTATATAGGCAGCAAATTATGGCGATTAAGCCCTATGTGCCCGGAAAACCGGTGGAAGAAGTGGAGCGGGAGCTGGGTCTTTCTGGGGTAATAAAGATGGCATCTAACGAGAATCCGTTAGGGCCTGCCCCGGCCGCGATAGCCAAGATGCAGGAAGTGATCAATAAAGTAGCCGTTTATCCTGACGGGAACTGTTATTATCTAAAAAACGCTTTGGCCAAAGCGCTTAACTTGACCCCAGCTCATCTGCTTGTGGGAAACGGTTCTGATGAAGTGATAAAATTAATTGCCGAAGCCTTTCTTTCCGAAGGGGAAGAAGCGGTGGTGGCGGAGCCCACCTTCTCCGAATATGATTTTGCCGTGAAAATTATGGGGGGACAGACTGTTGTTGTCCCAACAAAGAATTACACCCACGACTTGGAAGCCATGGCGGCGGCAGTGACAGAAAAAACAAAGCTGCTCTTTGTCTGCAATCCTAATAATCCCACCGGCACCAAAGTAGGCAAGAAAGAAGTTAAAACCTTTCTTAATAAGTTGCCCGATGGACTGATTACCGTCTTTGACGAGGCGTATTACGAGTATGTGGTCGATGAGGATTTCCCTCAGACGCTCGACTTTGTCAGGGAAGGGCGAAACGTAATTGTGTTGCGCACTTTTTCTAAAATTTATGGTTTGGCAGGATTGCGAATTGGCTTTGGTGTTGCTAAGCCGGAATTAATCGGCTTGCTCAGCCGGGTGCGGGAACCGTTTAACGTGAATATGGTTGCTCAGGCGGCAGCATTGGCGGCCTTGGGAGATCAAGAGCACCTTCTGCGGAGCCGCCAAATGAATGAGGAAGGCAAACAGTATCTTTGCAGGCAGTTTGACAGGCTAGGACTTCCTTTTGTGCCCACACACGCCAACTTTATCTGGGTCAGGATCAAAGCGGACTGCAATGACGTTTTTACTAAGCTGTTGCATCGTGGCGTAATTGTCCGTACCGGCGATATTTTTGGTGCTCCCGATGTTATCCGCGTAACCATTGGCACGGCAGAACAGAATCAACGTTTTATAGAAGCTTTGACGGAAGTGTTGACAGAAGAAGGTGTCGTTAGCTAGAATAGGATAAATAACTTAATAGCTAGTTCCTGGGGGTGCCGATAGTAAAGGCTGAGAGGCAGGGCGTATTTGGCCGGCCAACCCTTAGAACCTGAGATGGATTATACCAGCGTAGGGAAGGACGGTAAGCGGAGATGTACAGCTAACAGCCGCGGACTTAAACTGGTTCGCGGCTTAATGTTTTTCCCGCATTTACGGGAGGGTGTCACAACTGAGCCAGAACAGAAGAAAGGGTGTTAAAGATGACACAGCTAATTAAAGCAAGGGCGGGAATTATTACACCGGAAATGGTAGCGGCTGCTAAGAAAGAAGCTATTTCGCCCGAGCAAGTCCGGCAAGGATTGGCGGCCGGTACGCTGGTGGTGCCGGCAAATATTAACCATTCAGCGCTGGAACCTTGTGTTATCGGCACTGGTACACGTACAAAAGTTAACGCCAACATCGGTACATCAACTGACTTTCCGGATCAGGAAGCCGAACTTGAGAAGTTGAGGCAGGTGGTGGCTGCCGGAGCAGATGCGGTAATGGATTTATCTACCGGACCAAGCATTACAGCGACTCGCCGACGAATCTTGGTTGCTTCGCCGCTGCCAGTGGGGACGGTGCCCATCTATCAGGCTATTGCCGATGCCAATGCTCGCTATGGTGCTATGGTGCAGGTGACGGCGGATGATTTGTTTGCCGTGATTGAGGAACATGCCGCCGATGGCATTGATTTTATTACTGTGCACTGCGGAGTGACGCGGCAGGTGGTCGATGTGTTGCGCAAGCGGAGGCGTGTCACCGATATTGTCAGTCGTGGCGGTGCTTTTCTCACCGGCTGGATGCTTCACCATGACTGTGAGAATCCGCTTTATGAACGTTATGACCAATTGCTGGAAATTGCGCTTAAATATGATGTGACGCTCAGCTTAGGAGACGGATTGCGTCCAGGCTGCCTGGCAGATGCGACTGACGGCCCACAGATACAAGAGCTTTTAATTTTGGGTGAGCTGGTAGAGAGAGCTTGGGCTCGCGGGGTGCAAGTGATGGTGGAAGGACCTGGACACGTGCCGCTTCATCAAATCAGGGCTAATGTGGAGCTACAAAAATCGATTTGTAAGGGTGCGCCGTTTTATGTATTAGGGCCGCTGGTCACTGATGTTGCGCCGGGCTATGACCAGATTACCTCTGCTATTGGCGGAGCGCTGGCTGCTTGGGCCGGTGCCGATTTTCTCTGTTATGTGACGCCGGCAGAGCACCTTGGGCTGCCGGATGCTCAGGATGTGCGGGAAGGGATCATTGCCAGTCGGATTGCCGCTCACGCAGCCGATATTGCCAAAGGTCTTGCCGGTGCGTTGGATTGGGATTTAAAAATGGCAAAAGCGCGCAAAGCAATGGATTGGGATGCCCAAATTAACCTAGCTATTGATCCGGGGCATGCAGCAAAGTTGCGGAAAGAAAAGAACCCCGACCACAGGAAGGAATGTTCCATGTGCGGGGAGTTCTGTGCTATGAAAGTTGTGTCAGAAGCATTGGGCACAGACAGAGAGTGCTGTTAACCCGGTTAAGGCAAATTGTTATTTGCCGTTGCTATTTGTATAAAATATCTTTCAGTTGCTTTTTGATGGGTTCCAATGCGGTTTGCACCTCTCCTGCCATGGCAGAGAGAAATAGCTGAGGTAACCGTCCGGCCGCTTCGGCTCTGTCACGTATTTGTTCGGTAACATGATCGCCACGTCCGCCAATTAAAGTGCCATCTAGCTCATAGACGGGTTGAGACAGAGTTTTTCCCACCACATAGCTATGCATTTTTAGCCGTGCCACATCTTCCAACTCCCGACCGCCCTTTGCAAGTTTGCTTTGTAACTGCAGCCAGAGTTCGCGCAATTCTCCGGTGGGGCTGGAACGGTCATCATCTAGCCTGCGGGAAAGCCATTCGTGTGAAAGACCCTTTAGGCTTTGCCAGGAATCCAACAGTTTTTTACTGCCGGCGTCCAGTTTTTCCTTAGTGTAATCCATTCCTTCCAAAAGTTCACCTACCCCGGCCGCAATCAGTAGCTGGGTCAGTCGGTTTTTCCTTCTGGCCAAGTCAATGTTTTCACTGGTTACCTTTTCACCTTTGTGAATGATAGGTATGCCATCTTCACCGTTGACATCCTGGCCTGCTTCTTTGCCTAAAGCATATTCGATGGCTTTAACTTCAAGTGAATGAACAATCTGGCGGCCGGAGCGGTCGCTACTGACAGCTTCAATTTCCCAGGACTTTGCCAAATAGTCTTCTTCAACAATAATAAAGTCCCGTCCGAAATTTTCTACCACTGTCAGGGGCAGCACGAGAGAAACCCGAGGTTTCTCTGTGTTGATAAATAGTTCTGCAAGATTCCCGTCCGCCGGATTAAAAGAAAAATCGTCCACAGTGCCTACCAGCGAGCCATCTGCTGTTACCACCTTGGTAGCAAGCAGTTTCTTTTCCAGCAAAGAGGCCAGTTCCGGTTGTTGCTGCGCATCTATTAAGTCTTCTTGCTTCATGAGAGTAACAGCGTCCGGGCCGATACTGCGTAGTTTGTCAAAGGGGAGAAGTTCAGTTTTTGTTTTCAAGAGCACTCGTTCTCCCACTTCGATTGCCTCTACTCGGCGGCTACTTGGGTTGACTATAAGGCTATGTACTCGCCCAAGCCTTTTTCCCTCCTTCAGGTCAATTACAGGCAGACCCACAACTTCACGCGATTTTTTCACAATGTTTCACCTCTATTTCTTTGATTTTCCCTTGTTTTCAGTATACCCTAATTTTACTTGGCTAGCAAATTCTCTAGTACAGTTTTTACATAAATCTCCCTTGCTTGTTTTTTTTATTAATTAAGGCTATAATTTGGGAATAGGTGATAATTGATGCAAATAGCTGATTTAGGCGAGCGCGCCCTGATTAAAAAAATAGTTGAACTGTTAGGTCACTGCGCCGCTCCCGGTGAAGTGGGGATCGGGGACGATGCGGCTCTCGTAAAGCCGGGGGAAGGAATGTGGCTGCTTACTACTAAGGATCTATTAGTGGAAGGCGTTCATTTTCTTCTGTCGGCCGGTTCTGCGGTAGATCTGGGCTATAAGTCACTTGCTGTAAATGTCAGCGACATTGCTGCCATGGGCGGTGTGCCTCGTCACGCATTTATTGGACTGGCCATTCCCAGCGCTACTACGGTGGAGTTCATACTCGATTTTTACCGTGGCGTTAAGGAAGTGGCCGATAAATACGGAATGCTGATAAGTGGTGGCGACACGGTGGCTTCACCTGGACCATTAGTGGTCAGTGTGACTGTGCAAGGGGAAGTAAAACGTGAAAATGTTCTGTTGCGAAGCGGTGCTTCACCCGGTGATATTCTTTGTGTAACCGGGCCGCTTGGTGCTTCCGCGGCTGGTCTAGCCATTATTCTGCATCAGCTTGAGTGTCCTGAAGACCTGCGCAGCGAGGCGCTTCTGTTTCATGCGCGGCCCACTCCCCGAGTAGTCGAAGCAGCTTATTTGGCAGAAAGCGGCGGCGTTTCTGCTGCTCTGGATATTTCTGACGGATTACTTAAAGACCTGGAGGAAATCTGTGAAGCAAGTGGCTGCGGTGCCGTTATCTACGAAGAGCAACTCCCCATTCACCGTGCGGCTAGAGCAGTGGCTGCTCTTCAGGGTAGCTCACCAAGGCAGTTGGCGCTTAGTGGCGGGGAAGACTATGAATTACTCATTTCGGTCAGACCAAGTCAATATGATCTGCTGGCGCAGGAGTATGTTTCCCGTTTTGCCACGGAACTGCATGCTTTTGGAAAAATATGTGAAGAATCAGGTATTTGGCTGATTAAAGAAGAGGGTAAGCGGGAAAAACTAAGTTTCACAGGTTTTCAGCATTTTAGGAGTGGTTGAAGCTTGAAGTATGAAATAAGGACCGATAGCGAACAAGCGACGGAAGACTTGGGTGAAGCGTTGGGCAGGAGGTTATTTCCCGGAGCAGTTGTTCTCCTAAACGGTGAAATTGGTGCCGGTAAAACTGTTTTTGCCCGCGGTGTGGGACGGGGTCTTGGTGTGAACGTGCCCATCCAAAGTCCCACATTTACATTACTGAATGCTCATAGCGGACGACTGCCTTTTAATCATTTTGATCTCTACCGTTTGAGTAGTGAAGAGGAACTGTTTGAGTTGGGCTTAGATGAGTGGTTGGATGGGGAAGGCGTTTCACTTGTGGAATGGGCCGGAAAATTTGCGGACTATTTTGCAATGCCGGCACTTATTGTCTGGATTGCTTCAGACGGGTCTACAGACCGGCAGATTTTGTTTCAGGCTAAAACAGAGCCTTATCAGGCTGTTTTGCGAGAGCTGACTACGGGGAGGCAGGTCGGTGCAAATCCTGGGAATTGACACAGCCACGCTGGTTTGCAGCGTTGCTTTGGTTTCGGAGAAAACCACTCTGGCTGAATATACTCTGCAAACAAGAAAGACCCATTCTGAGCGGTTATTGCCGCTGATAGCCGCCATGCTTAGCCATGCCGGTTTAGCTCCAAACGAGCTTGACGGAGTGGCTGTGGCTGCCGGGCCGGGCTCCTTTACTGGTTTGCGTATCGGGATGGTGACGGCAAAGACGCTGGGACAAGCGTTGAATGTGCCTGTGGCGGGAATTTCCACACTTGAAGCGCTGGCTGCGCAGCACCCTTTTTTCCCTGGTATCATCTGCCCTATGCTTGATGCCCGGCGGGAGCAGGTTTATAATGGGCTGTTTGTGCCAGGCACCCGCCCCGAACCTCTTTGCGCTTTGCGAGTCTTGCCTCTTTGGGAACTGCTCGCGGAACTAAAGACGCGTTCCGAAAAAATTCTTTTCATTGGGGACGGTGTGCCGCCTTACCAGGCAGCGATTAAAGCGCAACTTGGGGAGCGCGTCTGTTTAATGCCGTCAGAGGGAAGCATTTGCCGGGCTGCGGCGGTGGCAAGGCTGGGTCTTGCTGAATTTGCTCTTAACCTCGGTCTTTCTTGGCGTGAGCTGATGCCGCATTACATTCGCCGTTCAGAGGCGGAGAGAAAGGCGTTGATCCGTGGGGAGGAGGGAGGCGCCGGTCGGTGCACGTGACCATTGAGCCTATGCAGATTTGCCATTTAGAGCGGATAGTGGACATTGAAAAAGAAGTTTATCCTTCTCCTTGGTCCAAAAATACTTTTATTAATGAGATTATGGACAACGGGTTTGCTTCCTATTGGGTAGCCATAATAGAGAAGCAGGTAGTCGGTTACGCCGGGATCTGGACAATTATGGACGAAGCGCATCTTACTACACTCGCAGTTTGTCACAGGTGGCAACGGCGCGGCGTGGGCGGTTTACTTATGGAACGTCTGCTTGTCGATGCAAAAGCCTTAGGCGCAACGCGCATAACTTTAGAAGTAAGAGTTTCCAACGATAAGGCTCAAAAACTTTACATGAAATACGGCTTTTTGTCGAGCGGTTTGAGACCTAACTATTATAGTGATGAAGATGCACTAGTTATGTGGCTAGACAATTTGCTGCCGTAGCCGGGAAGCAAGAGTTTTTTTAGTCACATTAAATGGGACCAGGACAATGACGGCTAGAGAAGCAGCAGATGCTTTTACGCAGGAACAACAGCGTTGGCAAGCAGTAGCGGCAAAACTAACAACCGCCTCAAGCCTTATGATCACTCTTGTGGCCGAAGATCTGACGGAAGCACAGCAACTAGCAAGAGACGGTATCACGCTTCTTGGCACCGCTTATCAATCAAAACATGTTTAAAGCACGCTCCATGTTTCACGATTTGGCGAAAGTACTACTGGTGGAAGAAAAGAGTGACCAGTACTATGGCGATACGAGGCTTGGTCGTCTGTTTTGAGAAGAGGGCATCCCGAGAGGAGTGAGCAGTGATGAAACGAATTCTTATTCTGGGTGTAGAGACGTCCTGTGATGAGACGGCCGCAGCTGTGGTTGCAGATGGACAAATTATGCTTAGCAATATTATTGCTTCTCAAATCGAAGAGCACCGCCAGTATGGCGGCGTAGTTCCGGAAATTGCTTCTCGCAAGCATTTGGAAATCGTTAATGAAGTGCTCGAAAGAGCGCTGCTGGAGGCAGGCATCTGCTTTTCTGAGCTTACAGCTATTGCTGTTACGCACGGTCCCGGCTTGGTAGGTGCTTTGCTGGTAGGTGTAAATGCTGCTAAAACATTGGCATACGCTTTGGGAAAGCCGGTGATAGCCGTAAATCACCTTATCTCTCATGTGGCAGCAAATTATCTTGTCCACGATGTGTCTTTTCCTGCCGTCTGTTTGGTGGTGTCAGGTGGCCACACCAGCTTGCTTCATCTTAACAGCCGCTCGGACGCGTCTCTTTTAGGCAGCAGTCGTGATGATGCGGCAGGGGAAGCCTTTGACAAGATTGCCCGTATTTTGGGGCTTGGTTACCCCGGTGGCCCTGCGGTAGAGCGGGCCGCCGCAAATGGGGATTTCCGTACATTTCTGTTTCCACGGGCGTTTACAAACCAAGATCATATTTTAGAATTTTCCTTTTCCGGCCTTAAGTCTGCCGTTATTAATACGCTAAATGCCCTGAAGCAACAGGGTAAGGAGTATAGAGTAGAGGATGTGGCCGCCAGCTTTCAGCATGCGGCGGTGGAAATTCTTACAGAGAAAACAGTCTTGGCGGTTCGTAAGACGCAGGTCCGGACCGTATTACTAGCCGGTGGGGTGGCGGCCAATAGCCTGCTTCGCCGGCGTTTGTCAGAAGCGTTGCAGGCGGAGGACTGTATTCTGTTAAATCCGCCGCCGGTTTTGTGTACCGACAACGCAGCGATGGTGGCTGCTGCAGGCTTCGATCTGTATGTTCAGCAAAGATTTGCAGGACTAGACTTGAATGCGACGCCTGTTTTAGACAAAAACTGGCATCTGGGTTAAGAATGTTACTACGAAAACAAGGTAAGTATATTATGTAAGCAAGCTGTGAATTCTGTGGATAAAATCTAACCTTGCCTTAACAAATAGGATTATTCTGTGGAT
>QLUI01000230.1 GCA_018725345.1 Bacillota bacterium
CTATTCATCTCAGCTCCTGCATGTTGATGGCTGATGAGTATCCTCGCTGTCCACATCTTGCGGAAATAAAAGAAATCATTTATAGGCTAGGGATCAAAATCGTGGAAGGAACACATCATTAGCAGAAAGAGCAGTTGACTTGTCGCGTGTACTTTGGGCATCTAATTGGCGAGGAGGCATATATTTGCTAAGAACGGGAAAAGACAGGGGGATTATGGATGTGCGGGTTTGTGGGGGTTTGGCATAAGTCAGGCAAAAGATTGCCACTGGAAATAAATGAGCTCTCTGCAACATTTTCCCACCGCGGGCCTGATGATGCGGCTGCCGCTGATTTTGGGCATGCTCTACTCGGCTTCCGCCGCTTGACAATTATTGACCTTTCGGAGCGGGGCCGTCAGCCTATGGAGAATGAAGACGGCAGCATTACCATGGTTTTCAATGGGGAGATTTACAATTACAAATTGTTGCGGGCAGAGCTGTTGCAAAAAGGCCATCTTTTTAAGAGTGATACTGATAGCGAAACTATTCTCCACCTGTACGAAGAAGAAGGGGAAGAATGTGTCAAAAGGCTACGCGGGATGTTCGCCTTTTGTTTATTCGATAAAAAGAAAAACCAGTTTTTTGGAGCCCGTGACCGGTTTGGGATTAAGCCTTTGTTCTATACAGAAACGGCAGAACTTTTTGCTTTGGCTTCTGAAGCAAAGGCCTTTACTCGTTTGCCGGACTTTGCCGCTAGAGTAAACACGGGCGCCTTACCCCACTATTTGACTTTTCAGTATGTGCCGGAGCCGGAGACGATGTTTGCCGGTGTATATAAGATTCCTCCGGCCCATACTTTTACTTGGAGAGAAAATGGATTGATGTTGAAACGCTACTGGCGTGCGGAGTTTAAGCCAAGATCAGATCTTTCCTGGGAAGATGTGCTGGAAGGAACCCGGCAGGTTATGCGCCAGTCGGTCAAGCTGCATACTCAAGCCGATGTACCGTGGGGAGCTTTCCTCTCCGGCGGCATTGATTCTACCGTGATTGTGGCGCTTTTGCGTGAACTCGGGCCGGTATCTACCTTTAGCGTAGGTTACGAAGACGAAGGATATAGCGAACTGACGGAAGCGGCGGAATCCGCTCGGTATTTAGAGACAGACCATGAGGAGTACCTCATTTTGCCGCAAGAGTTTTGGGACTGTTTACCCAAATTAGTCTGGCATTTGGATGACCCGGTGGCAGATCCTGCGGCGATGGCTCTGTACTTTGTGGCGCGGCTTGCTAAGCGGAAAATCACGGTGACCCTCTCCGGAGAAGGGGCAGACGAAGTCTTTGGCGGTTATGGCATTTACCGCGAACCATTGGCTTTGCGCCCGCTCTCCTTTTTGCCGTCTCCGCTCCTTAAAACGGCTCACCGGCTGATGCCGGCGTTTGTTCCCGGTAAAAACTATCTGCGCCGCGCCGGTACCCCGCTCGAGGAAAGGTATTTTGGCAATGCTTTTATCTTTAACGAGGCGGAAAAAAAGGTTCTGCTTAAAAATAAAAAATTTCTGCCGCCGACAGTAATCACCGCGCCGTTTTTTAAAGAGGCAGCGTCTTATGATGATGTGCAGAAAATGCAGTATATTGATATTAATACATGGATGACGGGTGACATTCTGGTTAAGGCAGATAAGATGACTATGGCCAACTCGCTGGAGTTGCGGGTGCCTTATCTGGACCATCATGTTTTCGAATTTGCCGCCACCATCCCCACTAAATACAAAATCAGTGGACGGCTGACTAAGATAGCTTTGCGACGGGCTTTTGCCGGCGTAGTGCCGCCGTCAGCGCTGAATCGGCCCAAAAAGGGCTTCCCGGTGCCTACCCGGGTTTGGCTGCGGGGGCCGCTTGGCGAAAAGGTGGCCGCTTTGTTGGCTGACCCGGCGCTCGACGAGTTCTTTGAGCGTACACAAGTCCAAAAGTTAATTGCAGACCACCGCCAGAACCGCGCTGACAACTGCCGCAAAATCTGGACACTTGTTATTTTTGCTTTGTGGAGGCAGCAGTTCATTGCTCAGTAATTTCTGATTAGGGGTAGAGCGTTAAGCGGTTTTTGGTTTATATTAGCGCCTGAGTTTTTTGCTTGGGATGCGTCTTTTTTATCCGCTGCAACAAAAAAAGCCAGACATCCGTCTGGCCTTACTGATACTCGGTTCCCTGTTACCGACAGCAAATTACCTGTTTTTCACCACATAATAAGCCGGGAAGTGGCTATATATTTTTGTGGGTTACTACCTAGACCCGAACTGCCGGACGATGTCGTCAATAAAGCGATGGTAGTCTTTTAAATGTTGTTGAACTATAAGGTAAATTTCCCGGTTATTTACGTCATCGTACATATGCACGATTCTGTTCCTGAACCGGGCCATTGCAGAATAGGTGCTTTGCATCTTAGGATTTAAAAAACCATGTCTGCATAATACAGCAAATGTTTCAGCGTTGCTTTGTGGTATTTCTAACGAATGCCTGGCGATAAGATGATTGCAGATGTCCAACATAGCTTCTATAGAAATTTGTAGATTATGGCGGGCGGAATCGGTGAGACGGAAATCACTTAAGAATTCTTCTTCGCTATAAGTTTTAAGTTGTTCCAGTTTATCCTGGCATGCGGTGATAACTCTGAGCTTATTACGGATTTTATCGATACTGACCATCGTAATCCTCCTGTAATCTCTCATCGAACTCATTGTCAATTTTCCTTAAACGGTAACCGTAGTCTCTATAAGCGTTTAAAGTATCTTCAATAAAGTCGGCAACTTTAAAATAGTCTCCCTTATAAATTATTCTGCCTGTTGACAAAGCTTTATGGGCAATATTTACCGGAGCGTTGCGTAAAAGTACCAAGTCAACATCATCACGTTTTAGGATCATTGATAACTCTGCTGAAAGCTTTAACTCATCCATCAAAGGAATTTTAACGTCCAGTAACACTGCAATGTCGATATCACTTAGAGGAGTTTCGTCCAGAGTGGCAAAAGAACCAAAGAGGATAACGAGCAAGACATTTTTGTTGTCTTTGAAATATGATGTTAGTTTTTCGGTCACCGCGTTTATTCCTGATAACTTCATTCTAAAACACTCCCAAAAGTATAAGTGCTTTAATCTTAACATTAATTTCCTGATCTCACAAGTGAAGGAGCCGTCAGTCAGAGCTGACGCATGAGATTGTTTATGAATCCCGTAAGGATGAAAATTGGAACTGTAATACCTGTAATGCATAAGTTTTGCCGAAGATTACCGGCCTGCCATCGCCAGGTCCTTTACTGCTGGGTCTTTTTTGCATCTCTAAGCTACCCGGTGCCGTCAAACAGACAGACGGGTACTATGGTTAGTTAAGTTTAATTATCTGCTCTTTATGCTTGTTATGCTGTTATTCGGCAAATTAAATGCTCATAAAAACTTCACAATAATTGCGCACGAATCCAGTGTAATTATTTGATCTTTTTCGGAGCGCATGGGGGCTCTGCCCCATATGCACTAACTTAAGTTGATTTTATTTACGGTTTGTGCTATAATGGAACAGGG
>QLUI01000231.1 GCA_018725345.1 Bacillota bacterium
GGTGTTAAGCTCGGTTACGGTCCAGGCGATCCGGGAGAGACCTAACGCCTGGGCAGCCCACTGAGGTGGGTTGAGCTCAGATACAATCTCTACCAGCTCCACATCTTCTAAGGGAGTAGCCCATTCATAGATGTCAAGCGGCACCTGGGGCAAGCCATAAGAGTCACTCTTGTAGGATACGATGAGGTGATTAAAGGTATCACTTGTCCCGTCTGCCATTGTCCGGGTTGCCACGAAATTCCAACACATGTGGACCGCAACATTTTCCTTTGGGTCGTGGGTGCTAAATCCAGTAAAGCTTGCTTCCACATATCCTCCCTCCTCATCAAAGGCATAGAAGGTGAAGGTATCTGAATGATAATGTACGTGACGAAGCTCTCGGCCATAAGGCAGGAAGATGGACTTCATTTCAAAGTTTACGGTAATGTTGGCTGGTAGATATTCAGTGTCCTGGCTGATGGGTATGACTGCTTGCCAGGTATCCCCAGGCTGTCGCCCCCTGGCAGCCTCCCTCAGGTGAAGGTTAACAAAATCAAACAATCCAGTAAGCAGGGCCTCCTCGGATGTGAGATTCCCTGTTTCTGGATCTACCTCAAATGTCATGGGGGTGAATGTGAAAAGGCCAGGCTCTTCTTGACCGGCCACCATTCCGGCTATATCCCGAGGGGAGTAGGTATATTTCGCACCCTCCGGCGTCTGCTCTCTAATGACATTGACCACCTGAGTCGTTGCCATACGGTAGGTATTTGCTCCCGATACGTCAATTTGCTCAATTAGAGTGAGATACCAGGAGTCTACGGGCTTCCCGTAGTTCCTCCCCACCAGCACTAAATCGAAGATGTCCACGATGCCGTCCTGGTTCAAGTCCGCATCTGGATCAAAATTCACCTCACCCTGTTTTGTGTTGAATGCTCTGGCTACCAGGGCCAGGTCAGCGGAATCCACCCGGCCATCCTGGTTGACATCCCCCACAAGAATACCTTTCACCTCTACATAAGCCGGGTTCAGGGAAACGTCTGGGCCGGCAGCCTGTAACGCGATCTTCAGGCTGCCGGGTTCATTGACCTTGATGACCACTTTGGTAATACGCTCATCCAGGTTAACCTTGCTCTCGATCCCTGCTTTCCCTTCAGTCACCCTCACTTCAATCCCGGCGGTGGTGGGATGGGCGACCAGTAGTTTGACACGACTCAGCTCGCCTGCATCTATCTCGATGATTGTATCTCCTTGCTCGTTTAGCAACAGCCCCCCTGAGAATACCCTCACTCCCGTTATCTGATTCACCTGCTCCTGGAATATACTCGCCTGCTCCTCGGACACTCGAACAAGTCCGCCGAGCAATTCAGTAATATCCCGGTGTTGCCATTGCGTTGTCCATTCCACCGCATTCACCAAAAGTCTAGCGCTATATTCGCTGGGGCTGGCCTCGATTCGAGGGCTGAAGAAGACCGAACGATACCCTTCTGGATCAAAGTACTTATCATAGGTGATGATACCTGCAAGCCCTTTGTCGGACATAGCTACAAGCCTCAATGGAATAAGCTGAAGGAGCTTGTGCAGGTTTATTTCTAATTTTTGCTCAGCATCGGCTTCAATTCCGGGGATGGAAAGCTTGATATCAAGACCCTCCGGCGAGATAGTAGCTGAGGATATTGAATTGTAAAAGCTCTCCAGTCCCCAATCCAGACTATCTGATATGTTTAATTTGCTGATTTGATTCTCAGCAGCTTGCTCTATGAGCCGACTTAATCTTTGATAAACCTTCTCCGCTTCAGGTCTTGCCTCCTCCGCGGCGTCCCAGGCGGCATAGGCTATGGATTGGGGAAGGGCCAGTTGCCAGCCGATTTGGGTGAACGACTTAACGTCTATCTCTTGAAGCTCCTCAGGCATTGGTATCTCAATTACAAACTCATCCGGGAGACCTTCAAGGATGGGGGAGCCTCGACCTTCGGGCGTTACCCCGATGGAGCCATCAAAGGGAATATAAGGAACCTGTAAAGGGATGGAGCCAACTGCTATCCCAACTGCTGGATAAGCTTCGTAAAGCGCCTCCGCTACCGTATCTCTGGCAAACTGCCAGATAGAAAGGTGAGGCATTCCTAGAAGTGCAGCGACCGTTCTTTCATCCATAGGGCTTAAATCATCAGGCATCTCCTCTCCCACATGTCCCCTTGCCCCCACCTTATATTGCTCCTCTGGGCTAGCCCATACCTTCCAATCGCTCAGCGTACCGTGTGTAGCAATTATTCCGGTGTTATTAGTCTTAACGTATTGGATGAGCTCATCAAGGACGCCCAACTCAGCAAGGTCCCAATTGAAGAGTACCGTGTCTCTTCCCAAATACAGGTTGCTCAACAGGATAACATCAGGCTCAAACACTTTTAGCAGATCGGGCAGATTATCGCTAGGGTAGGCGATATAGAGGTCATAATGTTTGCCCAGGTGTTGCCAGTGGTGAAAAGGCGTAATGCCATAAGCCTTTATGATCTGCGCTATGCTTTTTGCCTTTTCAAGATCAACTGTAATCTCTTCAGGGACCTGGTAAGCATTCTCCTGAGCTGCAGTTTCTGCTAATTCCTTAACCCCTTCCTGAAGCACCCTTATCCTGACATGGGGATCAATGATAAGAACCCTCGTCTTGCTTTCATCCTCTACTACCTGGCAAAAGCCGATTGGAGAGGTTGCGGAGTTCCCATCCACATCCTTCGCCTCCGCCCTGTATCGAACATAGCTTCCGGCTTCTTGAGCAGGTATCTCGACACTACCTATCCATAGAGGAACCTCGACGTCTCTGATTTCGAAATCCGGTTTGATCCCCCTAACTTCAGCTTCCACCTCGATTAAAGCCTGGTTCAGACCATCAACTATCCCTTGGATGGTTCCCATTATGGGGTGGTCTGCGACTGATAGAGCCTTCCACTCTCCTTCATTCACTTGATATTGAAAGTTGATACCTTCCAGCCCTTTATCATCCCAGGCGATGATGAGGCATTTCATTGGTTCATCATCCGGGAATGCCCATCCTTTTGGTCCAAGCCCAAACGTCTCTTCAAATACCGCCATCATCTGTGAAACTTCAGCAAGGTCAGTGATATCAAAATAAGGAGAGGTATAAATAATCGGCGCGAGCTCCTGGATCACCTCGTCCTCAAGCACGGTGTAGGTTTTTGTTTCCCCTGCCTGTACTCCATCAACGAGAATCCTATAGCTAACTGAGGAGGAAATACGAAGCACCGCATCCTTACCAGGAGGCCTGGGGAAGGAGAAGCTTTCTGCAGGCAAAGGCGGGATACTGGCCATATACCAGCCTTCAGCCCGGGGGAGTGGCACCATGGGCATCTGCAACTCAACAGCGTATCGATCAGGAAATAGCGGTAAACCACCCCAATTTTCGGTGCTGAAGTCTATCTCCAGGGATGCTTTCAATTGAGCAGTTTGAGCGACCTCACTGATCTTTGCGAAGATAAAAACAGGCTGGTAAGAGTGAACCTCGTTTGTTGCGGGTGATTGCTCAATTCTTATTGCCGTTATGGCAGAGGCAGCGGCGT
>QLUI01000232.1 GCA_018725345.1 Bacillota bacterium
ACCATCTCCCACCCCTGCGACATCTGGCTCACCGACCCGCCTTATGCCGATGCGGTCAACTATCACGAGCTTTCGGAGTTTTTCCTGGCGTGGGATAAAAAACTGCTTAAAAAGGCCTTCCCCGATTGGTACGCCGACAGCAAACGAGTGCTGGCGGTGCGGGGGCGGGATGAAAGCTTTAATGACTCCATGGTGGAAGTCTATAAAAACCTGGCCGCCAATCTGCCGGACAACGGTATGCAGATTATTATGTTTACCCATCAGGATGTCAGCGTGTGGGCGGAGCTTAGGAATATCGTCTGGTCGGCAGGGCTGCAGGTAACAGCGGCCTGGACTATCGCCACCGAAACTGAAAGCGGCGGCT
The DNA here is from genome assembly GCA_018725345.1 of Bacillota bacterium. Taxonomy (GTDB): domain Bacteria; phylum Bacillota; class Dethiobacteria; order Dethiobacterales; family Dethiobacteraceae; genus GPS1B09. The sequence goes on from QLUI01000232.1 coordinate 365, forward strand.
TAAAAGAGGGCAACTATGTAAAAGGCACGGTGCTGCTGGTGCTGCGCAAAAGAGCAAGCGAAAAAACGGCGTTTTTAGACGAAGTCATGCCGGAAGTAGAAGACGAGGTCAAAGCGCAGATTAGGAGCATGCGCCATCTAGACGATAAAGAGGAGCCAAACTTTACCGATGCCGATTATATCTTAGCCGCTTATGCGGCCTCACTTAAAGTGCTTACCTCTTATAAAAAGATAGAGGACATCGATGTGGCCTATGAGCTCTCCAAAGTGAAGAAAAATGGCGAGCTGTCACCGGTGGCCCAAGTAATTGAAAGTGCTAAAAAGATTGCCTACGATGAGCTGATACCAAGTGAATTCGACGCATTTTTGTGGAAGGCCTTAGCGGCGGAGGAGCGGCTCTATCTCAAAGGGCTGGAGCTGGAAAAGAATAATGTTTACCAGTTATCAGCCTACCAAGAACTTGCCCGCGGCTTTGGCGTTGCTGAATATAAGGAATTTATGGCCAACCCAAAAGCAAACTTTGCCAGGTTTAAGACAGCCGGCGAGTGGGCGGGCCGCAATCTAAGCGGCGACGGTTTTGCGGGCACGCTGCTTCGCCATGTGTTTATGGCACTTTACTTGGCAAGTAAGGACGAAGGTAACGTCACGCCGGGTAAAAACTGGCTCAAAAACGAGGTGCCAACTTATGATGGGAATGGCCGCAAGATAATTATGGAGTTCTTAGGCTATATCGCCACCTTTGCTCACATCGGCAATATGAGCCATTGGGAGAAGGAAGCTGCTGTTGCGGTTGTTTTAAAAGAGCTTGTCAGTAATGACGGTGTGTGATAGCAAGGAGGAGCGGACATGATCGATCGTTACTCGTCCAGAGTAACCCGCCTTGACCAACAGTTTTTAAACCATAAATTACAGCAAGCTAAAAGTTATGACCGCATCGCCGGTTATTTCAGTTCGTCAGTCCTTGAAATTGCCGGCGAAGCAATAGAAAGCATCAGCGGCAAGGTGCGGCTGATTTGCAACTCGCAAATAGAAAAAGAAGATTGTGAGACGGCGACTGCCGCCGCCGCCGCTTTGCGCCGTGAGTGGTGTGAAAACGAACCGGAGAAGGTTTATATTTTGGCAACCCCGCGTTTGCAGCGATTATATGAATTTTTAAAAAGCGGCAAGCTGGAAATAAAGGTGCTGCCCAATAACGTTTTCGGGCTTATTCATGGCAAGGCCGGAGTGATCACGCTGGCGGACGGCAGCAAAACCTCTTTTATCGGCAGTGTGAATGAAACGTTGTCTGCCTGGCGGTTGAATTATGAAATGCTCTGGGAAGATAACTCGCCGGAGGCCATAGCGTGGGTGCAAGCTGAGTTTGACTATTTTTGGCAGCACCCGGCTGCGATTCCCATGTCTGACTTCATTGTAGAGGATATAGGGCGTATTGCAAAAAGAGAAGTAATAGAGGAGCTGGCAAAATGGAAAGAGATGCCGGAGCCGGCACAGGCAGTGGTGGAATCACCTGTTTATCGTGAGGAACTTGGGCTGTGGGAGCATCAGAAATACTTTGTAGAGATGGCTTTTCGAAATCATAGAAAATCTTACGGAGCAAGGTTTGTGCTGGCGGACCAGGTAGGGCTTGGCAAAACAATTCAACTGGCGCTTTCGGCACAGCTGATGGCTCTCTGGGGCAACAAGCCGGTGCTGATTATTGTGCCTAAAACGCTGCTCTGGCAGTGGCAGGATGAAATGCGTTATCTGCTTGATATGCCGTCTGCTGTTTATAATGGCAGAGAATGGGTTGACGAGAATGGCATCAAGTATCCCCCGTCAGACGATTTGCGCAAGTGCCCGCGCCGAGTGGGCATCATCTCACAGGGGATCATCGTCAACGGCAGCGATGAATATTGGGAACAGTTGCTCTCGATGCAGTATGAATGCGTAATTGTGGACGAAGCGCACCGAGCAAGGCGCAGGAACTTAGGCGAGGATAAAGAAAACTTAAAGCCCGAACCCAACAATTTGTATGACTTTCTTTTGCAAATATCATTAAAAACACAGAGCATGCTGCTCGCCACCGCCACGCCGGTACAGATGTACCCGGTGGAAGCATGGGATTTGCTGAACATTCTTTCCCAGAAAAATAATGCGGTGCTGGGCAGTGATTTAAGCAAGTGGCGAAAAGAGCCTAAGAGAACGCTTGATTTGATTATGGGGAAGGCACAAATAGGCAGTTCACCGGCAGAGTGGTTGGAGCAATGCGAGTGGCTGCGCAATCCATTCCCGCCGGCTGAGGAAGATGAACTTAACTTTGGTGGAATAAGAAAAGGGCTGCGCATGGCAGATGATAGCTTTATAATTAAGCCGGAACAGATCAAGGCGATGCACAGCACTCCGGATGGCCGCAGAGTGGGCAGGATTTTAGAGGGCGGCTTCATGCAAAAGCATAACCCTTTCATTCGTCATATCGTGAGAAGGACAAGGGCCTTCTTAGAAAACAACCATAATCCCGCGACAGGCGAGCCCTACCTTAAAAAGATTGAAATTGTCTTAATGGGTGAAAAAGACAGCGAGGCAGTCCGGCTGCCGCCATATCTGCAAGACGCCTATCGCTGTGCGGAGGAGTTTTGTGAACTGCTGGGGAGTCGTGTGCGCGGCGGTGGTTTTGTGGAAACCCTTCTATTAAAGCGCGTGGGCAGCACGATGCTGGCTGGACGCAAAACTGCGGAAAAAATGCTTAACTGGGGAAATGCCGATGAAGATATTTTTGCGGAAGATGATGATGCAGGCGCAGAGGAAAAAAGAAGCGATGTGCCGGCAAACAAAAAGACTGCGAGTGCGATGAAGGATATTACCGCAGCGGAGAGAAACGCCCTGGCCAGGTTTATAAAAACCCTGGATGAAAACAAAGATAAAGACCCGAAGTATGCGCTGGTATTGGACTTGTTAATTGATAGAGGATTCAAAGACAAGGGCTGCATTATATTTTCCCAGTATTTTGATTCGGCATATTGGGTTGCCGAAAACCTGTCCCACGATTTAGTGGGAGTAGCCATTGGTCTTTACGCCGGCGGCGATAAGTCCGGTGTCATTCGCGATGGAAAATACATCAGACGTACCAGAGAAGATATCAAGCGCATGGTTAAATCAAGGGAGATAAAAATCCTGGTGGGCACCGATGCGGCTGC
>QLUI01000233.1 GCA_018725345.1 Bacillota bacterium
TTTGATGCGGCATAATAGCAGACCCCTCTCCCTTTTGGAGAGGGGTCTGCTAGCGAAAACATAAGGAAATCATCAAAAACGGAATTACGCAGACTCTTCTTTTTTCTTCTTGCGTTTGTCGGCGGTGACAAGAATGGGCTTCTCATGGTTGAGCAACACTTCCTTAGTGATGATGCATTTGCCAATATCGTCCCTGGCAGGCAATTCATACATCACATCGAGCAAAACACCTTCCAAAATGGCCCGCAGCCCGCGAGCGCCGGTATTTCTGCGAATAGCCTCTTCAGCAATAATCTCTAAAGTGCCGTCCTTAAACTCCAGCGACACACCATCCATTTCAAACAGTTTATGATACTGCTTGGTCAATGCGTTACGCGGTTCAGTCAAAATCCGAATCAGCGCAGGCTTATCGAGCGCATCAAGCGTTGCCACCACAGGAATACGACCCACAAACTCAGGAATCAAGCCAAACTTTATTAAATCCTGGGGCAAAACATGACGCAGGATATCACCAATATTTTTCTCCTGCTTCCTAGATACATCGGCACCAAAACCAATCCCTTTCTTCCCGATGCGGTTATGAATCAGCTTGTCAATGCCATCAAACGCCCCGCCACAAATAAAGAGAATATTAGTGGTATCAATCTGCATGAACTCTTGATGAGGATGTTTGCGACCCCCTTGCGGCGGTACACTAGCCACAGTACCCTCTAGGATTTTCAAGAGAGCCTGTTGCACCCCTTCACCGGAAACATCCCTGGTGATCGAAGGATTATCGGTCTTACGCGCAATTTTATCAATCTCGTCAATATAGATAATGCCTTTTTCCGCTTTTTCCAGGTCATAATCTGCCGACTGGATTAACTTCAGTAGAATGTTTTCCACATCTTCGCCCACATAACCAGCTTCTGTCAATGATGTGGCATCGGCGATGGCAAAAGGTACGTTCAAAATTCTTGCCAAAGTTTGGGCTAGCAGTGTTTTCCCTACACCGGTGGGACCAATTAGCAAGATATTGCTTTTCTGAATTTCTACATCGTCTTGTTTCGGTTCCAGATTAATCCGCTTATAATGATTATAAACGGCCACCGCCAGCGACTTCTTTGCCTCATCCTGACCAATGACATACTGATCCATAATGTCTTTAATTTCAGTTGGGCGGGGCAACTCGATTAAATCCAGATCCATATCCTCCGACAGCTCTTCTTCAATAATTTCGTTGCAAAGCTCAATGCATTCATCGCAAATATAGACGCCCGGACCTGCCACCAGTTTGCGCACCTGCTCTTGCGTCTTACCGCAAAAAGAACACTTCAATTGCCCTTTTTCATCGTTAAACTTAAACATAAATTTCCCTCCTAGAGGAGTTGTCTAACGTTTTTCCAGTACGCCATCAATCAACCCGTACTCTTTCGCCTGCACCGCCGACATAAAATAATCCCGGTCTGTATCTCGGGCAATCTGTTCCACCGGCTTGCCGGTATGCTTGCCCAGAATCTCGTTTAACCGTTCCCGAATGCTTAAAATTTCCCTGGCGTGGATCTCAATATCCACTGCCTGCCCACGAACTCCACCCAACGGCTGATGCACCATAATGCGTGAATTGGGTAATGAAAAGCGCTTTCCGTCGGCACCGGCAGTCAAAAGCACTGCCCCCATGCTAGCAGCCAATCCGACGCAAATAGTGGAGACATCCGGCTTAATATACTGCATGGTATCATAAATGGCTAAACCGGAATAAACGGAACCGCCCGGCGAATTAATATAAATATTGATGTCCTTTTCCGGGTCTTCCGATTCAAGGAAAAGAAGCTGGGCGATAACCAGGTTAGCCACCGAATCATCAATGGGGCTGCCGATAAAAATAATGCGGTCTTTTAACAATCTAGAATAAATGTCGTAGGCCCGTTCGCCACGATTAGTCTGTTCTACTACCATTGGTACCAAATTCATTAGGATTCCCCCTACTCCTCTTCTTTAGTCGCAGGAGCAACAACATTAGTAATCCTTGCTTTGGCCACCAGCAAGTCAATCGCCTTGCGAACTTTAATCTCTTGGAGCAATGTTTCCGCCTGCCCCGATGTTGTAAAATATTCTTTGATTACTTCCATCGGCTGCCCGTAACTCTCAGCCATCTTGCCAATCCGTTGCTCTACTTCTTCGTCTGTGGCCTCAATTCCTTCTTTTTTAACGATGGCATCTAACAGCAGCTCTGCTCTGGCGCGCTTTTCCGCTTCCTCCCGCTTGTCAAGACGTAGCCCTTCAACGCTTTGCTGGGTAAGGGAGAGGAACTTTTCCAAACTCAACCCCTGCATCTTCATGAAATTTTCCATTTCGCTAATCATTCTATCAATTTCGCGATCGACTAACGCAGCAGGCAACAAAACATCAATGCCCTCCGCCAGTGTTTCGACCACTCTTTTTGCTACTTCGTTGCTGTTCTTTTTTTCTTCCGCCTCTTTCAGCTTATTCAAAATATCATCTTTTAATTCGGCTAGCGTAGCAAATTCAGAGACTTCCGCAGCAAAATCATCATTTAGCTCCGGCAGTTCCTTGCGTTTGATTTCATTAAGTTTTATCTTGAAAACTGCCGGTTTTCCCGCCAAATCCTCATCGTTGTACTCCTGAGGGAAGGAAACGGCAATATCTTTTTCCTCACCAATATTCATCCCCACCATTTGCTCCTCAAAACCGGGGATAAAGGAGCCAGAACCCACCTCCAAGGCATAATTCTCGGCGCTGCCGCCGTCAAAAGGCACACCTTCCACATAACCGGTAAAGTCGAGCAATGCCAAATCCCCGCTGGCCAAGGGAGTGTTTTCCAGCACATGCAGCTTAACATGCTGTTTTTGCAACTGAGCCAGTCTGTTTTCCACGTCCATCCCAGTGATTTCCCGCACTTCTCTGTTGACTTCCACTCCGCGGTATTCAGGCAGCACTATTTCCGGCTTTACTTCTACAATAGCCTTGAAAATTAAAGGTTTGCCTTTTTCCATTTGCAGCAAATCTATTTCCGGACGGGTGATGGGCTCGATACTAGTCTCCACCACCGCTTTTTCATACGCGTCAGGAACCAGGATTTCCAACGCCTCTTCATAGAGCACTTTCGAGCCAAAGTGACTTTCTAAGATAGGGCGTGGCACTTTGCCTTTGCGAAAACCGGGCAGGTTGACATTCTTTACCACTTTTTTATACGCCTGCCCCAGAGCATCCTCCAGCATGTTCTCCGCTACTTCAATTTCTAACGAAATTTTACCACCGTCTATTTTTTCCAATTTTACCATCATCGATGCTCCTTATATCATTATTTTAGCTTATGCCTGCTAAACAAACCTGTGTCCCACGTTACCACAAAAATTTTAGTCTGCCAAGTATTTTACCATTATTTTAACTAAAATGAAAGCAATTAGGCAAGGTTTCGGCAAGGTTAGAAAATATATACAGACTATTGTCTGGAAAACCCCTGATTTTTATCCAAGCGTTTTTTTGCGGCGCCGGCAGAGCTATGCTTGCCAGTTGCATTTTTAAAGCTTATC
>QLUI01000234.1 GCA_018725345.1 Bacillota bacterium
ATACGGAAGCGCGCTTTGGGATCAGTGCTCACATCGGCATTTAAATAATCCTTTTTCTGATTCTATCCGAAAGTTCCTTGATCTTGTTTTCAATCTCGCGAATCATGCCGATAAACACTTCATCGTCTTTGCCTGTCGGATCGTCCAGCCCCCAGTCCTCCCTGTGCTTGCAGAGGAAGTGTGGGCAAGCGACATTGCAGCCCATCGTGACGACAATATCAACCGGCGGAATTTCTGAAAGCAGTTTGGAATACTGTGTCTTCTCCATGTCGATCCCGTAAAGCATCTTCATCAACCGGATAGCATCCTGATTGATGTGCGGTCTTGCTTCGGTTCCCGCCGAATAGCTTTCAAAAACATCACCGGCAAGGTGTTTGCCCAAGCCCTCCGCTACTTGCGAACGGCAGGAGTTATGAACACAAATGAAAGCAACTTTTGGTTTATCCATATTGCTTTTCCTCCACAAACCAATGACGGGTTTTATTGGCGATACGCACCAATATCAACATAACAGGCACTTCAACAAGCACTCCTACTATGGTTGCCAGCGCCACAGGCGATGTAGCGCCAAACAGTGATATGGCAACTGCAACAGCCAACTCAAAGAAGTTTGATGCACCGATCATACCGGCCGGAGCCGCTATGTTATGTGGCAATCTGAGCAGCTTGCAGGCGGCATAGGCTATGGAAAAGATCAGGAAGGTTTGCAGTATAAGCGGTACGGCGATCAGTAAGATATGAAGGGGATTGCGCATTATCACTTCCCCCTGGAAAGAGAAAATGATTACCAGCGTGAGCAATAAGCCTACAATTGTAATGCCGTTAAACTTGGGAATGAACCGCTGCTCGAAATGCTCCGCACCTTTATGCTTTATCATCCAAACCCTCGTCGCCATACCGGCTGATAACGGTATGAGAATGAACAAGACAACAGACAGGATGAGCGTATCCCACGGAATGGATACGCCGCCCATACCGAGCAAAAAAGCTACGATTGGCGTAAATGCTACGAGAATAATAAGGTCGTTCGTTGCAACCTGTACCACAGTGTAAGCCGGCTTGCCCTTTGTCAGATGGCTCCATACAAACACCATTGCAGTACAGGGCGCTGCGCCAAGCAAAATAGCCCCGGCCAGGTAATCTTTGGCAAGTTCGGCAGGAATAAACGCTTTGAAGACCACATAGAAGAAAAACCATGCGATGGCAAACATGGTAAAGGGCTTGATCAGCCAGTTCGTAACCCAAGTGACATACAAGCCTTGCGGGTTATTGCCCACGTTCTTGATGCTGGCGAAGTCCACCTTCATCATCATGGGATAAATCATCAACCATATTAAAACAGCTATGGGGACTGAAACCTGCGCATACTCAAATTTGCCTAAGAAATCAGGTATTGCAGGCAAGAATTTTCCGATAAGGATACCTATAATCATGCACAGGATAACCCAAAGAGTCAGGTATTTTTCAAAAAAGCTAATCTCCGTATTTTTCTCGTTACTACGGATGGCCGGGCAACAACAATTGGGATTTTCTTTACTCATCCTGACCACATCCTTCACAGCAGCCCGCGTCTTTCTTGCAAATGCAGTTTTCCTTAGCAGAAGTGATGACGTTGAAAAATTGTTTTGTTTGTTTGATTTTTTCAGCATCCAGCGAGTAGTACGTCCATTTGCCCTCATTCCTGCCCTTTACCCTGTCTTTCCCCCAGTTCAGCTGACTGTGAATCCGACTATTTATTAATTTTGGCCCAGGTATCTTTAAGGACCACGGTTCGGTTGAAAACTAGTTCACCCTTGCTTGCGTCGTTCACTTCCAGATAGAAATAACCCTTGCGTATAAATTGAAAACGGCTGCCGGCGGGAGCCTGCGCTATGGCTGGTTCCACAAAAACATTGGTGAGGGTAATGAGGGAATTGGGGTTAATGTTGGCGGTAAAATCGTCCGTTTCTTCATCTTCAGGATTTTCTTTGCTGAACAGACTGTCGTACAACCGCACTGTAGCTTTGACGGAGTGTTGAATCTCTACCCAATGGATTACACCTTTAACCTTTTTGCCGCTCTCATCTTCACCGCTTTTTGTTAGAGGGTCATAAGTGCAGCGCAATTCAGTGATCTTCCCGGCAGTATCTTTAATGATCTCTTCGCAGCGGATTACATAGGCTCCTTTAAGTCGCACTTCCTGGCCAGGGGTAAGGCGATGAAACTTTTTTGGCGGTTCCTCCATAAAATCTTCTGCTTCAACATATATCTCTCGTCCGAAGGGAACTAGGCGCGTACCTGCGGTTTTCTCGTCAGGCATGTTTTCCAGCTCCAATAATTCTATCTTGCCTAGTGGCCAGTTGGTAATCACCACTTTCAGCGGTTCGAGCACAGCCATCATCCGGAGAGCTGTTTTACCCAAGTCTTCCCGGAGGCAATGCTCAAAGAGCGCTAGATCCACCGTACTGTCTGCCCGGGCTACGCCAACTCGCTCCTGAAAATCGGCAATGGCGGCAGGAGTTACACCGCGTCTGCGCAGGCCGGCGATGGTGGGCATTCTTGGGTCATCCCAGCCATGAACAAATCCTTCTTCCACCAAACGACGTAGTTTGCGCTTGCTCAGCACCGTATAAGTCATGTTTAAACGGGCAAATTCATTCTGTTGCGAGCGGTACTTGCATATTTCCGGCATCAATTCCAGTGCATTTTCCACTACCCAATCGTAGAGAGGGCGATGATCACTGTATTCGATCGAACAAAGAGAATGAGTAATGCCCTCCAGAACGTCTGTAAATGGGTGGTCAAAATCATACATTGGGTAGATACACCATGTGTCGCCGGTTCTATGGTGATGGGCATGGAGAATTCTGTAAAGAACAGGATCGCGCATATTCAGGTTGCCTGAAGACATGTCTATCTTTGCTCGTAACACTCTGGCACCGTTTTGGAATTCACCGCTCCGCATGCGGGCAAAGAGAGTTATATTTTCCGCCACCGTTCGATTGCGATAGGGGCTTTCCTTACCGGATTCGGTAAGTGTTCCGCGGTATTCCCGTATTTCTTCCGGAGTCAAATCGCAGACGAAAGCGCGACCGGCTTTAATCAGCCGCTCGGCGAAAGCAAACTTTGCTTCGAAGGAGGAGGAGGAAAAAAACAGCCGTTCTTCCCAGTCTATGCCGAGCCAGCGAATGTCTGCGATAATCGAGTCCACAAACATTTGCTCTTCTTTGATTGGATTGGTATCATCAAAGCGCAAGTTGAATTTTCCATTGAAATCCAAGGCAATCTTATAGTTTAGCAACAGAGCTTTAGCATGTCCAATATGCAAGTAGCCATTAGGTTCGGGCGGGAAGCGGGTATGTACTTCGCCGTTGTTTTTCCCTTCTTCCAAGTCTTTGTTAATCAGCGTGTAAATAAAATTTGTTTTCCCTTCAGTTGCAGAGCTCATCTATTAATCTCCCCTTTATGGTGACGTTCAAAAGAGCACCTGATCTACAATAGAGAATATTATCTCCTATTATAGCAGATATGCGGCTTTGACAACAATTTCT
>QLUI01000235.1 GCA_018725345.1 Bacillota bacterium
GCGGTACTCATAAGCCGAGACAGTGACTTCCAGCAGATTGACGGGCTAACGGTTGAGGACTGGACGGCGTGAACTGGGATTCGTGCCCAAACATACCATCGAAGATGCGGTGCGCGATCTGGTGGATGTCTTCCAGGCCGGCAAAATCCGCAACCCGATGAGGGATAGCCGGTTCTCCCACATATTGACAGGAGGAAAGATCATGAAGACAAAGATGACTATGGTTTACTGGAAGGGAGAGAAATTTTGGCTCGGAAAACTTCTTGAACACCCAGAAGTTATGACACAAGGAAAAACCCTTGATGAATTAGAAGCAAACATATTATACGAGGATGCATATCTCTTGATGGCCATGGATGAGGTTCCAGAAGAACATCAAATGAGAGAAGTCGCTATATGAAGCGAAAGGAATTTGTTCGTCAACTGGTAAAAGCTGGGGGTTAATAGTCCTGAGTTTGGGGGAATAATGCGAGAATTACTATTATTCTGAAAAATCCGGAGATCAGTATGTTTCACTGTGTCTGGAGGTAACAGTGGTGGGCTGCGGATCTACTAAAGAGGAGGCTATATCCAGCGTAAGAGATGCCATTGATTCTTACCTCAATTCCAGCGAAGCAGGGATGCCTCCAGAACGACCTATCCCCTTAGATTTACTTCACCAGTTTCTTTCTGAAGGTGAAGACGCTCCCGAAACAGCGGAAGCACCTCGTTTAAAGGTTCTTGCCTGTGGGTAAAAGAGGCAAAATCCCGGCTATGTCCAGCAAGAAGTTAGTTAAATTGCTGGAGCAGGCAGGCTCATTTTTTGACTGATGGGAAAAAGGGGACCATGCTATTTATAAGAGAGCAGTTGGCGAGAAAGCACTTAAAGCACCCGTATTATGGGGAAAGAAGGAATTGCCCCCGGAATATATAGGAATTTCAAAGTGCAGAGTGCAAATTGAAAAATGCAAAATGCAAGGAAAACTTCATAAAACTGACTTGCCCCGTGTAATATTTGTCGGGGTGGGGAAAATTTGACTTTTGCAATTTACAATTTACAGTTTGAATTTACCCGGAAGCAATCCCTTCTCCAGAAATTGCCTTGTTGCTTGCATTCCTCACAATGACATGGTAATGTGACAATGTCAAGCTAAAACTTAAAACTTTTCAAAAATCACCAGTGCACGATGGCTAATCGGTATCGAACCCACAATTGCGGCGAGCTGAATAGCAGGCATATTGGGCAGGGGATCAGCGTGGCTGGTTGGGTCAACCGCCGGCGAGACCATGGCGGACTCATCTTCATTGATCTGCGTGACCGAAGCGGCTTGCTCCAGGTGGTATTTAATCCCCAGGTCACAGAGGAGGCTTATCGGATCGCCACCGAGATGCGCCCCGAATACGTAGTCCGAATAACCGGCGAGGTCGCCAGACGCCCCCCGGGCACCGAGAATCCCCGAATTCCCACCGGCGAAATCGAACTCATCGCCCGGGAGGTGGAGATTCTCAACGCCTCCAGACCAATGCCCTTCCCGATTGGCGACAAATCCGGCATTGATGAGAGTGTCCGGCTGAAGTATCGCTACCTCGATCTTCGACGTCCGCAGATGCAGCAGAATATGATGCTGCGCCACAGCGTCATCAAGTTCATCCGCGACTTCCTCGATGCCCGGGGATTCATCGAGATCGAAACCCCGATACTGCTTAAGAGCACTCCGGAGGGAGCACGGGATTATCTGGTGCCCAGCCGTCTTTATCCCGGCAAGTTTTATGCCTTGCCCCAGTCGCCCCAGCAGCTCAAACAACTGCTGATGGTCTCCGGATTTGAGAAATACTACCAGATCGCGCGATGCTTCCGCGATGAGGATCAGCGTGCCGACCGTCAGCCGGAGTTCACTCAGCTTGATCTGGAGATGAGCTTCGTTGATGAGGATGACGTCCTGGATCTGATAGAGGAGCTTTTCACCTCCCTTATGGTAGAGATAAAGCCCGAGATCAGGATCGTGAAGCCGTTCCCTCGCCTTTCCTACCACGAGGTGATCGAGCGTTTCGGCACCGATAAGCCCGACCTTCGCTTTGGATTGGAGCTGGCGGATATCTCCGATATCGTGGCCGACTCCGAATTCGGGGTGTTCCGAACGACGATCGCCGGGGGCGGCACCGTAAAGGGATTCTCTGTCCCCGGCTGTGCTGACTACTCCAGAAAGCAACAGGCGGAGCTGGTGGAGTTCGTCAGGACTCGTGGAGCGAAGGGATTGGTCACTATGGCTATCGAGGGGGAGGATTCATCGGCCGATCTCAGCCTGGATAAGGTACGCTCGGCGGTAACCAGGTTCTTCACCCTCGACCAGGTGCGGGCGATGGTGAAACGTCTACATGCCGGGCCGGGTGACCTGTTGCTCTTCGTCGCTGATAAGTCTGAAGTGGTCAATACTGTCCTCAGTCAGCTCCGCCTGGAGATGGCGGATAGGCTGGGGTTGGCTGATTTCAACCTCATGGTCTTTGCCTTCATCCAGGATTATCCCCTGATGGAATGGAACAAGGAAGGCGATCGCTGGGATTCGGTGCATCATCCCTTTACCGCGCCCCGCGACGAGGATATACCCCTGCTCGACACCGACCCCGGCAGGGTGAGGTCCAGGCACTACGATTTCGTCTGCAACGGCTATGAGCTCTCCAGCGGCTCGATCCGGATTCACGATAGTCAGATTCAGGAGAAGATATTCAAGCTTCTGGGCTACTCAGGGGAAGAGGTCAGAGAACGCTTCGGGCATCTCCTGGAGGCCCTGGAATTCGGCGCGCCGCCCCATGGCGGCATCGCCCCGGGCATCGATCGTTTTGTAATGCTGCTGGCCGGCGAGGAGAACATCAGAGAGGTGATCGCCTTCCCCAAGACCAAGAGCGCAATTGATCTGATGACCAATGCCCCCGACGCCGTCTCCGAGGATCAACTGCGGGAGCTGCATCTTATGCTACGAGGTGTGGAATCCCAAAACTTCCCCTGATATGGCTGACATCAAAAGTTTTAGGTTTTAAGTTTTAAGTCCCCACCCCACCCCACTTAACACTTAAAACTTCCTGCATGCCGCGCAGAGAGAGCAGCCTTGTCCTCGCGAAGGCGGGGAACGGTCTATTACAGCCTGGTAAATCCCAAGATCGCCGAGGCCTGTGATCTGGTGCGGGGGGTAATTGCCGATCAGCTCCAGAGGAACCAGGCACTGGCTGGCGTTGTGTGAGAGATTCCTGACCCTGGGAGCAATCCAAACAGTGACAATGTCCGATATCTCACTTTTGATCGCCCTTGGAGCGGGGATATTGTCCTTCCTCTCCCCGTGCGTGCTGCCACTGGTACCGGTGTATCTCGCCAATCTGGCCGGTTCCTCGGTGCTCGATCGCAACACAGGGATGGGCTTTCGCACCCCTCTCTGCCATACCCTGGTCTTCGTAGGCGGGTTTTCAATTGTATTTACTGCCCTGGGAGCGGCTGCCGGACTCACGGGGTTCGCCATCGGAGCCCATCTGGAGACGCTGCACAGG
>QLUI01000236.1 GCA_018725345.1 Bacillota bacterium
CTAAACTTGCCTCTAGTCTATGCTCCTGCGTAAACAAAAATGCTGCAAGAAAGTTGCCGTAAAGTTAAAATTGCCGTAAAGTTAAAATTGCCGTAAAGTTAAAATTGCCGTAAAGTTAAAATTGTATAGGAAATTATATCCTACAGGGAAGCTACGATCCTATGCAAGGGGAGATATTTTGGGGGATTCCCCCTTATTCTTGCGGGGTGCTCAGGGTCCGCAGACCAACGCGATGTGGCGCCGTCCCCTAGCGGATAAAAAAGACGCTTCATCTGTCATAAAAAAAACGCGAAGCGTCTTTTTTATGTAGGAAACGATCTGGTTTCCCTGCACAATTAGTTTTCCGCCGCTACTTTTTCAGCTTTAGAGGCAGTGATTATCTGCTCAGCAATATGAACCGGCACTTCTTCGTAATGGCTGAATTTCATTACGAAGGAACCGCGCCCCTGAGTCATGGAGCGCAGGTCTATGGCGTATTTAAGCATTTCCGCCAGAGGCACATTAGCCTTAATAATCTGAACGCCATTGCTTGGCTCCATACCGAGGATGCGTCCGCGCCTGCTGTTCATATCCCCCATAATGTCGCCCATATACTGGTCGGAAACAGTGACTTCCACAACCATCACCGGCTCGAGCAGCACCGGTTTAGCCTGCTCCACTCCTTTTTTAAATGCCAGATGCGCCGCAATCTTAAAAGCCATTTCGGAAGAATCCACGTTATGATAGGAACCGTCATAAAGACTGGCCTTAATATCCACCACCGGATACCCGGCTAAAACACCACTCTCCAGTGCTTCCCGTAAACCTTTTTCCACCGCCGGAATATATTGGCGCGGCACCGAACCACCGACAACCTTGTCCTCGAACTGAAAATGACTGCCCGTTTCCATGGGCGAAAATTCAATCCAAACATGACCAAACTGACCGCGGCCGCCCGACTGTTTTTTGTGCTTGCCTTCTACCTTTGCCACACTGCGAATAGTTTCTTTATAAGGAATTCTAGGTAGTGTCAGCTCCACTTCCACGCCGAATTTATTAGCCATTCTGCTGGTTATAATTTCCAGATGCAGTTCCCCCATCCCAGAAATTAGTGTCTGTTTTACTTCAGAGTTGCGCTCCATACGGAAAGTGGGATCTTCCTCAAGGAAACGAGCCAAACCGCTTGCAACTTTATCTTCTTCCCCCTGCTTTTTTGGTTCAACAGCAAAGGTTGTTACGGGCTGCGGAAAAAAAATAGGCGGAAATACTGAGCAAACGCTCTTTTCACACAGTGTGTCGCCGGTTGCTGTTGCCTGCAATTTAGCCACGGCAGCAATATCTCCGGCAGGAACATGGCTAAGGTTAAGCTGTGTTTTGCCTAGCATGGTAAAAAGTTGACCAACTCTCTCTGTTTTATCTTTATTAATGTTATTTAACTGTGTATCCCCTTTCATTACACCGGAATACACCTTAAAATAAGAAATTTTCCCTACGAACGGGTCGGCAAAGGTTTTAAACACCAAAGCAGCAACCGGGCCTTTAGCATCAATTTTAATAGTTTCCAGTTCATTGTTCCCGGCCTTTATTGCCTTCACCTCGCCCACGTCTGCTGGAGAGGGAAAAGCACAAGCGATCAACTCTAGGAGGGGCTGAATTCCTTTGTTTAAAGTGGCCGAACCGCAAAGCACCGGGATCACTTTACCGGCCTGGAGAGCGATGCGCAAACCAGCAACTATTTCCTCTATAGTGAGCGGCTCCTCTTCCAGGTATTTGATTAAAAGTTCATCATTGCTTTCTGCCACCGCCTCCATCAGTCTCTCGCGGCTGCTTTCCGCCATCTCTGCTAAGTCGGCAGGCACCTCGCTTTCCGTCATTTTTTTGCCGTCGCCTTCGAAAGTGTATGCTTTCATTTTTATAATGTCAATGACACCTTTAAACGAAGCTTCCGCGCCAATGGGGATTTGAACTGGCACTACTTTCGAACCGAAAAAATCCTGCAACTGCGTCACCACTTTAAAGAAATGGGCATTTTCCTTATCCATTCTGTTCACAAAGACTAATCGTGACAAATTATTTTCATCAGCATAGCCCCAGAACTTTTCCGTCCCTACTTCTACGCCTGCGGTTGCAGAAACTACGACAACCGCAGCATCAGCCACACGCAGTGCACCCGCCACATCGCCAATAAAATCAAAATACCCTGGGGTATCTAATAAGTTTACTTTTACACCGGCCCACTCAACCGGCGCGAGAGAAGTGTTAATCGTAATCTGTCGCTTAATCTCCTCCGGATCAAAATCAGTAGTGGTTGTGCCTGTGTCTGTTTTTCCCAACCGGGTAGTAGCGCCGGAGGTATAAATCATAGCTTCTGTCAGTGATGTTTTACCTGCTCCACCGTGAGAAATTAGGGCAGCGTTGCGAATTTTCTCTGTTGTATAGTTTTTCACACCAATACCTCCCACTATAAAAAATAAGAAAAAAATGAGCAAATTTTTAGTTTATTTCGACTGCCTCGGCAAAAACTCCTTCCCAGAGAGTTTATATTTCTCAAAACAACAATTTTTATGAATAATGATGACAATCGCTTATTGCGCAGAGAAACATTATATGAGCCAATTGCGATGTCCGAAAGTAACGATAGATAGGCGGTTTTGAGACGGCGGAAAAAACATTTTATCCCAATACAATCCAGTGTTTATGGGGTTCTCGTGGCTGAGTAGCGCATAGTTTTGCAAAACTGACCCCAAAGGTGAAAAACAAAGAAAATCGGAGAAATATCGAGAAAAAAGCAGGAAAACCCCCATATTCTGGCGAATTCTTTTTTAGCCCAAAAAAGAAGCAGAGGAGGTTTTCCCTTATGGCGATTATACCACAAAAGCAACTTTTTGGATGGCAGGAAATTTACGAACTTGGAGACTTACAACGTTTGTCCTTGGTGCTAAATTACTTACCAGATGAAGAATTGATGAAAAAGCTGGAAAAAGAACGCGGCAAGGGTCGTGACGACTATCCGATACGCGCAGTTTGGAATTCTTTGCTGGCGGGAATAGTCTATCAACACCCATCTGTTGAAAATTTACGGCGTGAATTGCGGCGTAATGCGCAACTGCGGGAGGTTTGCGGTTTTAACCTATATTTAGGAGAGCTGGCGATCCCTCCGGCTTACGTTTACACTCGTTTTTGCCGGAACCTCCTGTTGCACTCTAAGGAAGTGGATAAAATATTTTTCCGGCTTGTGGAAGGAGTCAGCGCATTATTGCCGGATTTTGGGCGTGTTCTGGCCATAGACAGTAAAGCCATAAATAGTTTAAGCCGAGGTCCAAAACGTAATAAAAATGAAAAACCCGATGGGCGTCGTGACGCCGATGCTGATTTTGGCAGGAAAACGTACAAGGGGTGTAAAAAAGATGGCACCCTGTGGAGCAAAGTAATTTCATGGTTTGGCTATAAGCTTCACCTTGTCGTTGATGCTGTTTATGAGTTGCCCGTGAATTTTTCAGTAACAAAGGCATCTGCTAGCGACGTAAAA
>QLUI01000237.1 GCA_018725345.1 Bacillota bacterium
TGATTGTCGAGATACAAACCTGGGATCGAGTCGCCATTCATCCCGATGTTGCCAGCGTGGTGGATGCTATACTCCGCGGCCGCAACACCGAGGTGGAGGAGCGCTGGTTCGACGAAGATGGGCAGGTGCAGAGTACCCGGAGAGTGGCCGTCTCTTCAGTACAGCTAAACAGTCATGAGAGATATCTGCCCGATAGTGCTGCATCGAAGAGGATTTTCCCCTCTGGCATCGATCGCAGTCGGTTGGAAATGGTAGCTCGAAGGATGCAACTGCCCGTAACCCTGGTCGATAGTCTGAATGACGCCGATCTGTTGATGATCACCAAGAATCACTATCAGAAGAACCGCCAGGCTGTCGAAATCGCTGAAGCGAGCAGAATCCCGATCTATGTCCTGCGGAGTAACACCCTCTCCCAGATAGAACAGGGTCTGGCCGATATCTATGACCTGCGTGAGCCGACAGACTCCATTGCGGTGGCTCTGAGGGAGGCTGAGCAAGCTGTCAGTGCGGTCAAAAATGACCGTGGATCGATAGAATTGAGCCCACAGAATTCCTTCATTCGACGCTTGCAGCACCAATTGGTGGAGAAATACGGTCTCAAATCGGAGAGCGCGGGCAAGGATCCCCGCCGCCGGGTGAGGGTGTTTGGGGAGTTTTAGTTCTCCCCCAAAATCTTCGATTCACCTCCCCCTATTTTCCAGGCCAGGGACATTAGCGTTAAGAAGGTTTTCTCATTTTGAGCAACCTCTCTTCCTCTCACCAAAGTAAACAAATGCAGTAACTATAGTTATCCGCAGAACTTTTTATGATCAAGTACTCTGGGTCAGGGACGACCTCGACTACGGAGAAAAGGGTCATTTTCTAATACATTATGCGGAACACTATATTCAAACACCTGCCTCTCTAGTTATTGCAGAGTGAATAGCTTGACATTGTCAGATTAGGCCTTCCCAGATTCAAAAATGTCTGTTTTTTAATGCCCTCGCAGATTCAATGTGACAATGTCAAGTTACCAAATGCAACCTCTTGGGAAATGGTGCGTTATAATAGATAGGGGATTGTATCTTGCTAACCGACAAAAATGGATTAGAAGAGGAAAAAGAACTGGTCGAAAGAGCCAAGAACAATCCGGAGGCCTTTGGTGAGCTCTATGACCTCTATTATCCCCAAATCTATGGATACGTCTTAAAAAGAACCGCCAGCATTGAAATCGCTCAGGATATAACCTCAGAGGTATTTTTCAAGGCCCTGAAGAATCTGGGGCAATTCCGCTACCGCGGTTTCCCTTTTTCCTCGTGGCTTTACCGCATTGCTACCAATGAGATTGCCAACTACTTCAGGAAAAATAAACACGGGCAAATTCGTTTAGAAAAAGTCTCCAACACGATTAGCAATCCATCGGCGGAGACCGAATTTCTCGAGGCCGAAGTGCAGTTACAAAGGCACGGAGAATTTCTCCGGCTGCACCAAAGCATCTGCAGGCTCTCCCTTAAATACCAGGAAGTGATTACACTGAGGTTCTTTGAAAATAAAGGGGTCAAAGAAATTGGTGAAATCCTGGGAAAGCGGGAGGGGACGGTAAAATCTCTACTGCACCGCGGCTTGGAAAAATTAAGAAAGTTAATGGAGTAAAATGCAACCTTTTGGCAAAAGGTGCGTTATAGTAAATGGAGGGCAGTTATGAAGGAAGAAGAGTTAATCAAAAAGTTAGAAAACGTTGAACCTCCCCGCATTGAGCAGCAGGACCATCGACGCCGGCTGAGGATGGCTTTGCTTGTGGCTCACCAGAGGCGACCAGGGGTTACCACCTGGGGTCTAGCAAAATCTAAAGTAAAAAGGGGAATAGACATGATAGGAAGAGATTTAGTCTCACGGCAGCCGGTCTGGAAGATAGCTGTAACCGGTGTGCTGGTGGTGGCGCTAATTGCTGGGCTGGCAATAGCACTAGCATTTACTGGACAACCGATTAGAGCGCTCTATGACCTTGAGGGGCTTAGCCCGGCTCTGCGAGAGAGCCTCAGAAGGGGTGAACCTTCGGTAGAGATACCATCGGAGGTCGAAAAAAGGATACTCCAGACACTTTCTGTGGGTAGCGAGGCAGGTTATATGCATGTAACGCGGGTCAATGGTACTTACCACGCGCTAGTGATGATTGAGAAGGGACTAATATATGTAAGACTTGCTCAGGTTATCCTCGAGGGCGACAAGGTAGAGGTGAGAGAGTTCGATCCAATACCAGCACATCTTCTTTTGGCGGTGGAAACCGTTGTGGGGGTTGGTAGGCATATAGAGGTAGACATACCACCGGGGACCCCGGTGACGAGGGAAGTGATTATAAGGCATCCCGATGGCCGGCAAATGCAGACGATAAGCGGCCCGCATATCGACCTCTTCCTGGCTGCCAACGTTCACCTAAAAGAGATGGGTTTGCTTGAGATTCGAGAGATACCCATAAGGGGAAGGGTTGCCTCAGAATTAACCGAGGCAGAGAGAGAATTGGCGATCCGTATAGCCAGGGACGACCCCCGGGTTCAGGAGCTTCTGGCCGAGGGGGCTGTGGTAACGAATGCTATCCCCATTTTCAGAGAAATAATCAGTGTGCAGCATGGTGAGGTTATCGGCGAGGTTATCGAGGGGAGGGCGTCCCTAGAAATGCGATTCGGGGATGGAAAAAGGGGGAGCATCATTCTGGTTGACATGGAGAAAGGGGTGGTGGAAGAAATGGTAGAGCTACCCATATCCATATGGGAAGAAGAGCCTCCAGCCCCCATAACCAAGGAGGAGCAGCTAAAAGCGATCGACATAGCTCGGGGCCACCCCCTCGTTCAGGAATTCTTGGCCAAGGGAGCCATTATAAGCTTACCGAGCTATGTGCTCACCTTTACCTACCAGCATGGAAAGACTATCATTTCCTTACCCTACGGCCAGGAGAAGATTGTAGTGCCTATTTCGCTGCCTTTGGACAGAGGCAAGAGGGACTGGAATGTGCTAGTGAACCTAGCTGAGGAAAGGGTAGAGAGCATAGAAGAAGTGTGTAGATTTCGCCGCGGAGTCGTAGAAGAGAGGGTAATTTACCCCTGAGGCACAGGAATTTCATAGAGAGGGGGCGAGAGGGGGGGGTTATGGAGCAAGGCATTGGGCGGTGGCGGGGTTAGCCCAACAGAGGCCGACATACAATATTTGGTGATACCTAACGATCTGGTACTGATTTAACTAATTTACCTGACTTTACCCTAAAAAATAGTAACAGGTAAGTTTTTCCAAAAATTGTGCTTGACAGGTTTAATCACTATCTTTGCACTTTGTATCTGGCAGTAACCCGCTGAGAGGGGCAAAATCGTATCTGGCTGAGGGAAAAGTGCAAACATAGTGGTTTAATGAAATGTGGTATACTGAACCTAGCTTTTGGAGAAACTAAACTATTACCATACTTCTGGAAGGAGGTGAATGATATGCTTGCTCTGAAGCTCAAAGTCATTAGGCCGGAAAAG
>QLUI01000238.1 GCA_018725345.1 Bacillota bacterium
AAGCTAACTACGCAGCCGCTAAAGCAGGGCTGATTGGCTTGACTAAATCTCTGGCCAAGGAGTTAGCCAGCCGGCAAATTACCGTTAATGCAGTTGCCCCAGGCTATATTGATACAGAAATGACTTCAGTGCTACTTGAAGAGGCAAAGTTCGGCATAGTAAAACAAATCCCTCTAGGTCGAGTCGGCTTGGCGCAAGACGTGGCGGAGGTAGTAGTCTTTCTGGCATCAGAGCGTGCAAGTTATATCACAGGCCAAGTAATCGCTGTAGACGGCGGCTTGGTTATGCAATAGGAAAAAGAATTGACTTTTCGGAACATTTTTTTATTGCATAGGAAATTATATCCTACAGGGAAGCTACGATCCTATGCAAGGGGGATGTTTTGGGGGATTCCCCCTTATTCTTGCGGGGTGGTCAGGGTCAAGCGACCCGTCGAAGGGGCGGCAGCCCCTAAAGAACAAGAAAAACGCGTCTTATGTTAAAAAGCGCGAAGCGTTTTTCTTGCTATTTTAGGAAGAGGATGTGAAGATATGGATTTTCTTGCTAGAGTTAAAGGGCTTATCAGCGAACAATTGGGCGTGGACGAAGGCGAGATGACCAAAGAGACTTCTTTCGAGGAGCTTAACGCCGATTCTTTGGACATAGTCGAACTGGTCATGGCCATTGAGGAAGAATTTAAACTGGAAATCTCCGATGAGGAAGTTGAAAAAATTAGGACGGTGGGAGATGTGGTAAGATACATAGAAACCCATGTCTAAATAGTTTAAGGAAGCCCTGCGCTAAGCAGGGTTTTTTTAGAAATACTGCTATGTTATGAGGTGAAAACATGAAACGACGTGTGGTGATAACCGGGCTAGGTGTGGTTACTCCGGTGGGTATCGGTAAAGATTCTTTCTGGACCAGCCTTTGCGCCGGTAAATCTGGGATTTCTCGCGTTACCAGCTTTAATGTTGATGATTACCCGACTCAAATCGGCGCCGAAATCCGGGATTTTGATCCCCATGAATTTTTAGACAAAAAAGAAGCCCGCCGCATGGATCGTTTTGGTCAGTTTGCACTGGCAGCCTCAAAGCTGGCTATGGAAGACTCCGCAATTGATTTAAATGTCATTGATAGTAACCGGGCAGGTGTTTCTGTAGGCTCTGGTATTGGCGGCATTATAACCATTGAAGAACAGATTACCGTGCTAAAAGAAAAAGGTCCGCGCCGGATTAGCCCGTTTTTTGTGCCGATGCTGATTGCCAATATGGCATCGGGATATATTTCCATCGAGTTTGGCTTCAAAGGGCCAAACACAACCATAGTCACAGCCTGCGCCACAGGAACTCATTCCATCGGCGAGGCGTTTAAAACTATTCAGCTTGGAGTGGCAGACGTGATGTTGGCAGGTGGTTCGGAAGCGGCTTTTTCACCCATATCTTTTGCCGGTTTTTGTGCCATGCGTGCCATGTCTACCCGCAATGAGGAACCGCTAAAAGCTTCAAGGCCATTTGACTCTGCTCGTGACGGTTTTGTAATGGGAGAGGGGGCAGGGGTAGCAGTTCTGGAAGAACTGGATCATGCCTTGGCGCGCGGTGCAAAAATTTACGCCGAGGTGGCAGGCTATGGTCTTTCCGGAGATGCTTATCATGTTACCGCACCAGATCCAGACGGGTCTGGTGCCATACGGTGCATGGAGATGGCCATAAATGATGCTGGCATACCTCGGGAGGAAGTAGACTATATCAATGCTCATGGCACTTCGACCGATTTGAATGACAAGATGGAAACGGCAGCCATTAAAAAGGTGTTTGCTGATCATGCGTATAAATTGGCTGTCAGTTCGACCAAATCCATGACTGGTCATTTGCTTGGCGCTGCGGGAGGTATTGAGGCCGTTGTTTGTGCAATGGCTATTCAGAATGGGACTATCCCACCCACAGTTAATTACGATAATCCTGACCCAGACTGTGATTTGGATTACATCCCAAATGTTGTAGCAAAACGGGAAGTCTCTGTGGCAATGTCCAATTCATTTGGGTTTGGTGGTACGAATGCCTGCTTAATCTTTAAAAAAATTATCTAATATCTGGTGAAATGGTGAATAAATGGACAGAAAAATTCTCCAAGACCTAGCTGAGCAATTAGAGATTATTCCGACTACCTTGTGCTATTACCAGCAGGCACTTACCCATTCATCCTTTGCGCATGAGCATAATCTTGGCAGCAATGCTCACAATGAACGGCTTGAGTTTTTGGGTGACGCGGTATTGGAACTGGCAGTTTCCGAGTCGCTCTATCTTCGTTTCCCCGATTTTCCTGAAGGGAAGCTGACTCGATTTCGTGCCGTGTTAGTTTGTGAGGAGTCATTGAGTTTGTTGGCTAACCAGCTGTGTCTTGGCGCTTGTTTGCGGCTGGGGAAAGGGGAAGCGGCGAGCGGCGGACGTCAGCGCCCGTCATTGTTAGCTGACGCTTTTGAGGCTCTATTGGGAGCCGTTTATCTTGACTTGGGTTTTGATCCTGTGCGGAAAGTGGTGGAGAAACAGTTTGCTCCTCTGCTGGATAGTTTGGCTAACGGTTGCTTGCGCCATGATTACAAAACAATGATGCAAGAATATTGCCAAGCAGCTTTTAGCACTACACCAGAGTATCAGATTGTGTCTGAACATGGGCCGGATCATTCAAAAATTTTTGTGGCACAACTAGTTTTGCATGGAAAAGTTCTTGGTGAAGGGAGTGGCCGCTCTAAAAAAGAAGCAGAGCAGGAGGCTGCCCGCCAGGCTTATATGTTTCTAACGAGAAAAGAGTAAATTCCTTCATTAGTTGCAGGAATTTATTTGCTTAATAACGAATAAACAACAATATCACCTCACATTCTGCCTTATGCCGGACAACGGCGACCATAGCACCGGACGTACTAATGAAGGGGGAACCATGGCATCATGGAAGTGTTAAAAGTTTCTGCGCACTCCAACCCAAAATCAGTGGCGGGGGCTTTGGCAGCCGATGTCCGGGAGAAGGGTTCAGTTGAGATTCAGGCGGTTGGTGCCGGTGCGGTGAACCAGGCGGTGAAAGCTATTGCTATTTGTCGAGGTTTTGTGGCTCCTAGCGGTATTGACCTCGTTGTCATTCCAGCTTTTGTCGAAATTATCATTGATTCTGAGGAACGGACGGCAATTAAGTTTATTGTTGAATCAAGGTAAAGTGGCCAACTTTTTTACCTGCTTGCACGCAAGCAGGTATTTTTATAGGCTAGGAAATTATATCATCCTAGCAAAGCTTTCTTTCCTAGACGATGGGGGATGTTTTGGGGGATTCCCCCTTATTCTTGCGGGGTGCAAAAGGACCGTCAGACCAACGCGATGTGGCGCCGTCCCCTAGCGGATAAAAAAGACGCTTCATCTGTCACAAAAAACGCGAAGCGTCATTTGTATCTGTTGCTTCGTTAATTGTCGAGTTATAGGGGGAGATGCCCTTGTTTGTCAAACGCCTGGAAAT
>QLUI01000239.1 GCA_018725345.1 Bacillota bacterium
CATTTAGATAGTGTGATATAATATCAGTAAGTAGCGAAAATCTGTAACTATAAACCATGTTTGTAGGCTCAGATCGAAATGAAAACTTTAATAATTTGCCTGAGCAGAGTGATGAAGATAGATAAACTAAAGGAATGATGGTTATGATGCGGTTTTTGCCGATAAATAAAGAGGACTTGCAGGCAAGAGGATGGCAAGAGTTGGATTTTGTGCTGGTTTCCGGGGATGCCTATGTTGACCATCCATCTTTTGGTGTAGCAGTTATTGGCAGGGTTTTGGAAAACAGAGGTTATAAAGTGGGAATTATTGCTCAACCCTCTTGGCAAAACAGTGCTGACTTCAAAATCTTTGGCAAGCCAAGGCTGGCCTTTTTAGTTACAGCCGGCAATATTGACTCCCTCGTTAATCATTATACTGCTGCTAAAAAAAGGAGAAACGATGATCTATATTCTCCCGGCGGCAAAAGTGGAAGACGGCCAGACCGGGCAGTTACGGTCTACTCGCAAAGGATTCGAGAGGCTTATGGTGACATTCCCATCATTTTGGGAGGGATCGAAGCAAGCTTGAGACGGTTTGCGCATTATGATTATTGGTCAAATAAACTCAGGCCGTCGGTATTGTTGGATGCTTTGGCTGATTTAATCGTCTATGGGATGGGTGAACGTCAAATCATTGAAATAGCAGAAGCATTGGAAAGCGGCATTCCTGTCGGTGAAATAACATTTATTAAAGGCACAGTTTTTAAAACAAAGGATAAAGAAAGGCTTTATAGCCCTGTATTTTTGCCCCACTTCGATGACGTCCAGATCAAGCAAAAGTATGCAGAGAGCTTTATGTTGCAATATCATAATCTGGATGCCAAAACAGGCAAGCTTTTGGTTGAGCCTTACAGAAACTACTTCGTCGTCCAAAACCCGCCGCCAGAGCCTATGAGTTCATCGGTGCTTGACAGTATTTATGCTCTCCCTTATCAAAGGGCATATCATCCGAGTTATGAGCACTTGGGAGGTATTCCGGCGCTACAGGAAGTAAAATTTAGCCTTATTAGTAATAGAGGTTGCTATGGAGGTTGTAGCTTCTGTGCTCTTGCCTTTCATCAGGGAAGAGTGGTGCAATCGAGAAGTCACCGTTCCATCTTGTCTGAAGCAGAAATGTTTGTCTGGGAAGCTGACTTTAAGGGATATATCCATGATGTGGGAGGCCCCACGGCTAATTTTCGGCACCGAGCTTGTGACAAGCAAGAAAAGCATGGTGTTTGCTTAGATAGACAATGCTTATTCCCAAGCCCTTGCAAACAGTTAAAGATTGATCATCAGGATTACTTAACGCTTTTAAGAAAGTTAAGAGAACTGCCTAATGTTAAGAAGGTTTTTATCCGCTCAGGGCTGCGCTATGATTATCTGATTTACGATCAAGACGATGTGTTTTTCCGTGAGCTTTGCCAACATCACATTAGCGGACAGCTTAAAGTTGCTCCGGAGCATATTGCTAGTAACGTACTGAGTAAAATGGGGAAACCAAGCAGAGAGGTTTACGAAAGATTTGTTAAAAAATATCACAAGTTTAATGAGGTTCTGGGGAAGAAGCAATTTCTTGTGCCTTATCTCATGTCCGGTCATCCAGGCTCAACGCTGCATGACGCCATTGAGCTTGCCGAATATCTGCGCGATCAGGGATATATGCCTGAACAAGTTCAGGACTTTTATCCAACGCCCGGCACCTTGTCCACGTGTATGTATTATACGGAGTTGGACCCAAGGACGAAGGAAAAGGTTTTTGTGCCGAAATCTGCTCATGAAAAGGCAATGCAGCGAGCTTTAATTCAGTATCGTAAACCGCAAAACTACAATTTGGTAGCCGAAGCGCTAGTAAAAGCTGGCAGAACAGATTTAATCGGGTATGGGAAGAAGTGTTTGCTTAAACCCAGAAAGCAACTAGGTCGGTTTAAAACTAACAACCAGGAAGTAAATGCGAAAAGAAAAAAGGGCAGAGACAAACAAAAAGCTGGTAGTAGGAAATTCTAGATTTCCAGCTGTTGCTCGTTATTGAAATAGGTTTTATAGCCCAATTCCATAAAGATAATTACAGTAAGCGCCACGCTGCCAACAATCCCTAACATAATGGCAATTTGGTACTCAATGGCTGTGAGCGGGGAAACACCGGCAAGAATTTGACCAGTCATCATGCCGGGAAGAAAAACAATGCCCATCCCCACCATGGCATTGATGGTGGGGATGATGGCAGCGTCAAAGGCGCAGTCAACCAGCGGTTTTGTAGCCATCTTCGGAGTGGCGCCCAGCATTAGAGCACCTTCAACCATCTCTTTTTGGCTGTGCATGCCTTCTGCCAATCGGCTAACGCCAAGCGTGATACCTGTCATGGAGTTGCCGATAATCATCCCTGCGATAGGAATGAAGTAGCGCGGTTCGTACCAGGGGGAGATGGCTATCACTATAAGGAGAAAGTAGAGCAGGCTGGTAAGTGTGCCGGCCGTCATGGACAGAGCGATTACTTTTTTGATTTTGGGTGACAAGGGGGTTTTAATCCGTTTAATGATGTTGTTAATGGCAAAGACCAGCATAATCGCAGTGGCTATCACCGTTAGCAGTGGGTGGGAGTTTGCAAATAGATAAACAAGCAGATAGCCGGTAAAGACAAGTTGGATAGTCATGCGAAATGTGGCAAGAGCAATTTCTTTCTCCCGCGGGATTCCTCTCATTCTCACAACTCCCAGGAGGAGCAAGATAAAAAGATAGGCGGAAACCAGTTGCCACAGTTGGAGTTTAATCACCTCCTGCATGGCTGTTCACCTCCAGTTGACTGACTACTTTGCCATTATGTACTTCAATTAGTTGTTCGGCATAATCTCGAGCCACCTGTTTTGTATGGGTAACCATGATTAATGTTTTATGATTTTGCTTAGCGAAGGCTACCAAGCTGTTAATAATCAGTAGTTCTGTTTCTTCATCCAACCCGGCTGACGGCTCATCTAACAACATTACTTCCGGTTCCAGCAGAAGAATTCTGCCTAAGGCAAGGCGCTGTTTTTCTCCGCCCGACAATTTCTCCGCCGGGCTGTTTAGTTCCTTGCGTAGGTGGACGAGGCTGAGAGTTTCATAAAGTTTCTCTGCCGAAACTGGAGGCTTTTCAGCAAACTTGAGTCCTGCCAGTAAATTATCACCCACGCTTCCGGGAAAGATCACCGGGAGCTGCTGGAGCATAACTACTTTGCGGCGCAACTCAATGGCAGGAATGATGCTCAGGGGAATGTTTTGATAATAGATTTCCCCCGAATCGGGGCTGATTATTTTGTTTAGGAGCCGCAGAAGCGTTGTCTTGCCGCTGCCGCTTTCTCCAACAATACATGTCACTTTGTTGCCGGGTAAAACCAGCAGTCCGATTGTTAAAATATTTTTGTATAAAACTGCCTCTAACCTGAACATAAGTATCCTCCGACGGCAAATGATACTAT